>NZ_JBEXJK010000092.1:0-23961 GCF_040609095.1 Kitasatospora sp. NPDC004799 | reverse complement strand
TGTGACGCAGGCTCTTCCTACTTAGGAAAAAAATGGGGCTGTTCTTGTAGCGGGCGCTCGCCGGACACCGGCCGGGCGCCGCTCGTCCGCCGGGTGCCGCCCGGGCAGCCGGTCCGCCGGAGCCCGGACCCCGGCGCGCCCGCGCCACCCGTCGTACCCGCACCACCCGCCGTACCCGAACCACCTGTTGTGCCCGCACCACCCGCACCACCCGCTCCAGCGGAAGGAACTGATTCATGACCACGTCGATGCAGTCGTCCGGGGACCTCAACTGGCTCCTGGACGACTTGGTGGGGCGCGTCGCGGCCCTGCGGCACGCGGTGATCCTCTCCAACGACGGCCTGGCCACCGGTGCCTCCCGCGACCTCGACCGCGAGGACGCCGAGCACCTGGCCGCCGTCGCCGCCGGGTTCCACAGCCTGGCGAAGGGCGCCGGCGGGCACTTCAAGGTCGGCGGCGTCCGGCAGACCATGGTCGAGCTGGACGAGGCCTTCCTGTTCATCACGGCCGCCGGCGACGGCAGTTGTCTGGCCGTGCTGAGCGAGGCCGAGGCGGACATCGGCCAGATCGCGTACGAGATGGCGCTGCTGGTCAAGCGGGTCGGCGAGCACATGGCCGCCGAGCCGCGCACCGAAACCGCCCCGCCGGTGAGATGAGCGGTCCGATGGCGGATCCGAAGGCGGATGTGCCGGACGGCCCGGAGCCGCCGGACGGCCCCCAGGTGCCGGTGGGCACCCCCGGGCCGTCCGGCGTCGGCGGTTCGAACGCCGCCGACGGCCCGGGCGGCCCAGGCGGCCCGGGCGGACCGGACGGCCCTGAGGCGTCGCGGGAGGACGGGCCGGCGGAGGCGGACCTGGACGGGCCCGAGGTCGACCTGTTCCGGCCGCGCACCCCGGTCGACGACCGCTGGTTCGACGACGAGGCCGGCCCGGTGGTCCGGCTCTACTCGATGACCCGCGGCCGCACCCGGCCGGTCGAGGAGGGTCTGTTCGACCTGATCTCGCTGGTCACCGCCGTCGAGCCCGGGCCGGTCGCGGGGGCCGTGCCCGCGCTCGTCCTCGACCCGGAACACCAGACGCTGCTCACCCTGTGCCGTCGCGAGCCCCTCTCCGTCGCCGAGCTCGGCTCCTACACCGACCTCCCGGTCAGCGTGGTGCGGGTGCTGCTCGGCGACCTCTACGACGCCGAGCTGATCAGCGTCACCCGACCCGTTCCGCTCGCCGAGCTGCCGGACGAGCGCCTGCTGCGAGACGTGATCAATGGACTCCGTGCGCTCTGACCCCCGCTCCCGCCCGGGCGGCACCAGCTCCCACCCGGCGGACGCCAACGACCCGCGCTGGCGCGGCGGTCCGGCCGTCGCGGTGAAGATCCTGGTCGCGGGCGGCTTCGGCGCGGGCAAGACCACCCTGGTCGGCTCGGTCAGCGAGATCCGGCCGCTGCGCACCGAGGAGGAGCTCAGCGAGCTGGGCCGCCCGGTGGACGACACCTCGGGGGTGGAGGCCAAGCGCACCACCACCGTCGCGATGGACTTCGGCCGGATCGACCTGCGGCCGGGCCTCGCGCTCTACCTGTTCGGCACCCCCGGGCAGGACCGGTTCTGGTTCGTCTGGGACGAACTGGCCCGCGGCGCGCTCGGCGCCCTGGTGCTCGCGGACACCCGGCGGCTGGCCGACTGCTTCCCCTCGGTCGACTTCTTCGAGCAGCGCGGCATCCCGTTCCTGGTCGCGGTGAACTGCTTCGAGGGCACCGAGCGGTTCGCGCCGGACGAGGTCCGCGAGGCGCTCGACCTCGACCCGGACATCCCGGTGCTGCTCTGCGACGCGCGGCTGCGGCAGGACGGCAAGGACCTGCTCGTCGCGCTGGTCGAGCACGCCGCCGCCCTCCGGCACCGCCGCGCCCCGGTCGGCGCCTGAGCGCGGCGCGGTTCCGGCTGGGTTCCGGCGCGGCGGCGGATCGGTCCCGGCCGGGCTCCGGCCCGGCTCCCGCGGTACTGCCGGGCCGTCTCCGATTCGACGGAGCCCGAACGGAGCCCGAACGGAGCTCGCACGGAGCCCGCACGGAGCCCGCACGGAGGGCGTCAGAGGGTTGTGTGACGATCCGGCAGGTCAGCGCGCCGACCAGCCCGTTTCGTCCGGCGTCTCATACCGCTGTCCGCATTCCGGACGATCACCGCGCCGAAGGTTGCCTAGACGGGCCCGGCCGTGGAAGGCTCTGTGTCTGAAGGTCGCCCGGCCATGCCGTCGGGAGCGCCGGAAACGCCCCGTTCACACGGGCGTTGCGACCGGCGGAGGGCCTTCGACGAACGGCGAGGCATCGTCGGCGGGCACCGGAAGCGGTGCGCCGCCGTGTGGCGAACGAAGGGGGAGGGCAGCAGGATGACCGTCGGCCGACGACGCATCATCACCGCCGTTCCCGGTACCACGATGCCCGCTGCCCCCATGCCCGGCGTCGCCGTCACCGGTGCCGCCGATCCGGCGCTCACCGTCCGCCGCTACATCGACCACGCGCTGATCTGCAGCGCGTGTTGTCGCCGACCGGCCTGACCTTCCCGGTACGTCCCCCGGCGCCCGCGGCCCACCCGGCCGACCGCCCGACGCACCGCCGAAACCCGTCGACCAGGCCGTAGCGGACCGCCCGTCGGGCGTGCCCGCGGCCGACCAACCGGACCCGCCCAGCGGAGAGACCACCAGTGAACATCGTCTGCCTCAGCACCACCCCTGGCGTCGTCGGACGTACCCGAACGACCGGGTCGGCCCCCGCGATGCGCGCGGGTGGACGGACCGGACGGTGGAACCGGTGCGCGAGTCGCGCCGTGGACAGCCGACGGGGTCGCCTCGACCTCGAACCGTTCTGGCCGTCCCGGCAGCCGCACCTGTTCGATCAGACGTGTCCCGGCTCGCCCAGCGCGTCCCGGCCCTCCGCCCGCTGATCCGGTTCGGTCCGGTCCAGCCCAGGCAGTACGCCCGGTCGACGCGCAGACGACTCCACCCCGTCCGTCACGCGCGAAATGAGCGGCACACCATGTCTTCTTCCTCCACGGCCATCCTGCCCCTGCCCACCGCGACCCCGCACCTGCGCGCGGTCCGCTCCGTTCCGCCGGTCTCCTCCGTCCCCGCCGCCGCGCCGGTCGGTCCCGGCGCGTCCGGGGCCGCGGGACCGTCCGTTCCCCCGGCGTCGGTGTCCGACCGCTGGCCCGGGGCGGCCCGCCCGTCCCACACCGCCCCGTCACACGCCGGTCCGGGCCGCGTCGCTCCGGCGCACGTCGGTGCGACGCACGCCGGTCCGGTTCGTCCGGCGGTCGTCCCGGTGCCCGCCGCCGTCCCGCCGGGCGCGGCCGTCCCGCAGGTGCCCCAGGCGCTGCTGGCCGCGCTGCCCGAGGGCGCGGCCGTCGTCGCCGCCCTGCCGCAGGGCGTGCTGCCGCAGGGGCTGCTCGCCCAGTACGGCACGCAGTTCGGCGGCGTGAACGGCAGTCCGATGGTCGGGTACCTGGTCCTGGTGCCGGCGGAGAGCCCGGCGGCGGGGAGCGTCGGCGGCGTCGGCCTACCGGGGGTTCCCGCGGCCCCCGCCGCGCAGCCGGCGGCCGGCGCGCCCGCCGGCCAGACCGTGACGGGGGTCCGCCCGGCGCGCCCGACCGGGCGCGGCATCACCGTCGACACCGAGCGGCGCAACGCCTACGTCGACGGGCGGCTGCTCGACCTCACCTACCTGGAGTTCGAGCTGCTGGCCCACCTCACCGAGCACCCGCAGCGGGTGCACACCCGGGACCACCTGGTCTCCGCGGTCTGGGGCTACGGCCACGTCGGGGACGGGCGGACGGTCGACGTGCACGTCGCCCGGCTGCGCCGCAAGCTCGGATCGGCCTACCGGGACACCATCGTGACGGTCCGTCGGGTCGGCTACAAGTACACCCCGGCCACCGTCTGACGGCAGGCCGTCGCCGGTCGGTCGTCCCGGAGCGGCCGTCCCGGGCGGGTCGTCTCGGAGCGGCCGTCCCGGGCGGGTCGTCTCGGAGCGGCCGTCACGTGGAGGTCGTCCCGAAGCGGTCGCCACGGATCGATCGTCACGAACCGGCCGTCGCAGGTCGGTTGGAGCGGTGGGCCGCTCGTCCTGGAGACGGACGGGCGGCCCGCTGCTTTCGGCGTGTTCCGGCGGGCCGTCAGCGGCGCTGGTCCGGCGGCAGCAGGAGGACGGCGAGGGCGTCGGCGCAGCTGCGGGCGTGGCCGAGGAACCAGTCCAGCCGGTCGTCGGTCAGGTGCGCGGGCGTCGACCGGACCGCCAGGGCGAACCGGGCCTGTCCGGTGCCGTCCAGGACGGGCACGGCGACCGTCCGCACCCCGGCGGCCGACTCGCCGTCGTTGAGCGCGTATCCGGCCGTCCGGACCTTCGCCAACTCCTCCTCCAGGACGGCTGGTTCGGTGATCGTCCGGTCGGTGAAGGAGGGTAGCGGGCCGAGCCCCGACGGCGCCGTCTCGCCCGGGCGGGGCCAGGCCAGCAGGACCTTGCCGAGCGCGGTGGAGTGCAGCGGGCGGCGCAGGCCCAACCCGGTGTCCGGGCGGACGGAGCCGCCGACCAGGATCACCGCGTGCGCGCCGCTGCGGATCGCCAGGTCCGCGGTCGCCTTGGTGCGCCGGGACAGCAGCTCCAGCTCCGGCCCGGCGAGGTGCAACCCGCGCTGGTGGAAGGTGAGCTGGCCGAGTTCGGCGACGGCCGGGCCGAGCCGGTAGCGGGCGGTCTGCTCGTCCTGCTCCAGGAACCCGGCGCTGACCAGCGTGCGGGCCAGCCGGTGCGCGGTGGAGACCGACAGGCCCATCCGGCGGGCCAGGTCCGAGGCGCTCAGGTCGGGGCCGTTGTCGTGGAAGCAGTGCAGCAGTCCGAGCGCGCGCTGGACGGCCTGCGCACCGGCCGGCGGACTCTGGACGGCGGTGGCGGCCTCGGCCATGGCACCTCGCGTTTCGGGTCGGAACTCCGGACGGGTGACCGGAGGCAATCTCAGCGTAGGACAGCCGGTGCTGCGGACATGTGTCGACGGCGTTGCAATGGAATGGCGTTGATGAACAACTGATCCCACCATGTGGCAAGGGCTTGCTTCCGGCTCGCCCGCCGTGGAACGCTCCTCGCATCGCACCGGACGGCCGCTCGGCCCAGCCGGCGCCACCCCCGACTCTGCGGAAGGAGAAGCACCGTGACGTCCCACCGGTGTCTGCCCTCCCGCGCCTGTTGTCGCTGACCGACGTCTCCCGAGCCGCCCGGCCCTTGTGCATCGTGGCGCACAACTCCCTTGCACACCAGGCCCCGTGGGCCGTCGTGCGGTGACCGATTCCGATTTCCTCCGGCTCCTGCCGGAGCCCCCTGGAGGACCAACTCCGTTGTCCAGTCGCATCCAGAACGCCTCCCCGCTGCCCGACACCCTCTGGTTCACCCGCTGCCCGGTGCCCACCGCGACCGGGATCGCCGCCGACCAGGGTTGGCTCGCCCGGGAGTTCGCCGCCGACGGGATCGCCGTCCGTTCGCTGCAGGACGCTCCGCCCGAGGTGGCCGCAGACCACCACTACACCCACGCGCTGACCGGCCTGTTCCGGGAGGGCGGCAACGTCCCCGCGCTGTGGGCCCGTTCGCGCGGCGAGGCGACCCGGCTGATCGGCCTCACCTGGATCGAGGAGCGCCAGGTGGTGCTGGTCCGGGCGGGCAGCGGCATCACCGAGCCCGGGCAGCTGCGCGGACTGCGGCTGGCGGTGCCACATCATGACATCGGCATCGACTTCTGGCGGGCCATGGCACTGGCCGGCCTCCGCGGCGCCCTCGGGCTCGCGGGCCTCACCCTGGCGGACGCCGAACCGGTGGACATCCCGGGGATCCCGGGTGGCGGGCAGTGGTCCGCCGAGCTGGCCGCGCTGCGGGACGGCAGGGTGGACGCGGTGTACGTGAAGGGGGCGCTCGCCGTGGAGGCGGCCCGCCGGATCGGTGCGGAGGTGGCCGTGGAGCTGGACGCGGTGCCGGACCGCCGGGCCCGGGTCAACAACGGCACGCCCCGGCCGATCACCGTCCACCAGCGGCTGCTGGACGAGCACCCCGAGCTGGTCGCCCGCTTCCTCGCGGTGCTGCTGGAGGCCGCGGACTGGGCGGCGGGGCACCCGGCGGAGGTGGGCCGGATCCTGCAGGCCGAGACCGGTGCCGGGGCCGAGGGCGTCGCCGGGGCCTATGCGGCCGGTGGCCACCGCACCCTGCACCTGGACCTGTCGGCGGAGCGGCTGGAGCTGCTGGCGCTGCAGGAACGATTCCTCGGTGAGCAGGGCTTCCTCGCCGCGCCGGTGGACGTCCAGGCCTGGGCCGACCTCGAGCCGCTCCGCGCGGCCCGTGAGCTGCTGCGGCTGCGGCGTGCGAGTGAGGACGCCGGTGCGGGTGGCGGGGGCGGCGAGGCCCGGATCACAGACTTCAGGTAACAGCGTTCAACCAACAGATTTCAAAAGTTGTCAGCTGTCAGTTGTCGGCTGTCATCTGTCACTCCCTTGGAGACCCCCGTGAAGACCCCCCGACTCGCCCTCGCCGCCACCGCGCTGCTCGCCTCCACCGCCCTGGCCGCCTGCGGCTCGTCCGCCGACGGAGCCGGGTCCGCCGGAGGCGCGGCCGGTGGCAAGGCCGACGTGGTGCTCCGGTTGCCCGACCCCGGCAACAACGGCTTCCTCGCCCGCGGCAAGAAGGACGGATCGCTGGACCGGGCCCTCGCCGCCGTTCACGCCAAGGTCGCCTGGACCGGCAGCGCCGGCCCCTTCGCCCCCGCCGCCCAGGCCCTCTCCGCCGACCAGCTGGACGTCGCCCAGGGATCGATCACCTCGGCCGTCGCGGCGCTCGCCCAGAAGCCCGGCTTCAAGCTGTTCGCCCAGACCGCGCCCGACGGCGTCGGCGAGGGGATCCTGGTGAAGAACGACTCGCCCGTCAAGTCCGTCCAGGACCTGGTCGGCCGGAAGGTCGCCGTCTCCCAGGGCGGCACCAGCGAGTACCTGCTGCTCAAGGCGCTCGCGAAGAACGGCGTCCCGGCCGACAAGGTGGAGCGGGTCTACCTGCGCGCCGACCAGACCTCCGGCGTCTTCAACTCCGGTCAGGTGGACGCCTGGGCGACCTGGAACACCTTCTCGACGCCCGCCATCGCCAACGCCGGTGCGCACTTCCTGGTCAACGGCCAGGAGGTGGGATCCGACAACTACGCGGTCTGGGCCGTGCGCAACGGCTTCGCCGACCGGCACCCCGAGGTGGTCAAGGCCTTCTACACCTATCTGCGGGAGAACGGCGAGAAGGAGAAGGCCGACCCGGCCGGCTACCTCAACGTGTTCACCGACGCCGGTCCGACCGCCGTCACCCCGGCCGAGAAGGAGGTCGCGGTGAACGTCAGCAAGCAGGGCACCCCGGCCGGCGCCATCTCCGAGGCCGACATCGCCCGCTTCGGCACGGTGGCCCAGTTCTTCGCCGACCAGAAGGTCACCAAGCAGCTGGTGGACGTCAAGCCCTACCTGATCGACGTCGACAAGCTCGGGGGCGGTGCCAAGTGACCGCCACGGCCGAGAAGTTCACGCCGGAGGACACCCGGGCGGCGCTGGCGGCCGGACTGGTCGCCCCGCGGAGCCGGCGGCACCGGCCCCGCCCCCGCGCGCTCGCCGTGACCCTGCGCACCGTCGGACCGCTCGCCCTGCTCGGCGGCTGGGCCCTGGCCTCCGCCACCGGCGCGCTCACCCAGGACGTGCTCGCCTCGCCCGCCCAGGTCGCCCAGGCGGTGGGGGAGTTGTGGGGCAACGGCCAGCTGACCGACGCCCTGTCCGTCTCCCTCACCCGCGCCGGACTCGGCCTGTTCTTCGGCGCGACCGCCGGTCTGGTGCTCGGTGTGGTCACCGGATTCACCCGTCTCGGCGAGGAGTTGCTCGACTCCGCGATCCAGGTCCTGCGCACCGTGCCGTTCCTGGCCCTCGTCCCGCTGTTCATGGTGTGGTTCGGCATCACCGAGACCGCGAAGGTCGCCCTGATCGGGGTCGCCACCAGCTTCCCGATGTACGTGTCCGCCTCCGGCGGGGTCCGCAGCACCGACCGCAAGCTGGTCGAGGCGATGCGCAGCTTCGGCCTCGGCCGCTGGGCGATCGTGCGCACCGTCGTGCTGCCCGGCGCGCTGCCCTCACTGCTGTCCGGGCTGCGCCTGTCGATGACGCTCAGCGTGATCGCCCTGATCGCCGCCGAGGAGATCAACTCCACCGAGGGCATCGGCTACTTGATGGCCCAGGCGCAGAACTACTCGCGCACCGACGTCCTCGCCGTCTGCATCCTGATCTACGGGCTGCTCGGCCTCACCGCCGACGGCATCGTCCGAGTCCTGGAGCGCGTGCTGATGCCGTGGCGCCAGGCCGTCCAGGGAGCGGGCCGATGACCGCCGACACCTCCACCGCCGCCACACCGGTCTCCTCGTCCCCTTCCGCCGTCGCGGCTGCTTCTGCCGCGGCAGCCGAGAGCGCCGTCCCGGCCGTCCATCTGCGCGGTCTGCGCCGGGTGTTCGGCACCCGAGCCGTGCTCGACGGGGTCGACCTCTCCATCGCCCGCGGCGAGTTCGTCGCCCTGCTGGGGGCCAGCGGCACCGGCAAGACCACGCTGCTGCGGATCCTCGGGGCGCTCGACCAGGCGGACGAGGGCACCGTGCTCGTCCCGCCGGTCCGTACCGTGGTCTTCCAGGAGCCCCGGCTGGTGCCGTCCAAGCGGGTGCTGGCCAATGTCACGGTCGGCCTGCCGCGCGGCGCCGCCACCCGGGAGACCGGGCTGAAGGCCCTCGCCGAGGTCGGCCTGGAGCGGCATGCCGAGGCTTGGCCGGCCACCCTCTCGGGCGGTGAGGCGCAGCGCGTCGCGCTCGCCCGGGCCCTCGTCCGGGAGCCGCAACTCCTGTTGCTCGACGAACCGTTCGCCGCCCTGGACGCGCTCACCCGACTGCGCATGCAGGACCTCGTCGGCGACCTGGTGCGCCGCCACCGCCCGGCGGTGCTGCTGGTCACCCACGACGTGGACGAGGCCGTACGGCTCGCCGACCGGGTCGTGGTGCTGCGCGAGGGCCTGCTCGCCCGGGACGAGACCGTCGCCGTCGAACGCCCGCGCGACCCGGCCGACCCCGCCTTCGCCGAGCTGCGGCGCCGGCTGCTCGCCGACCTCGGCGTCCACTGACGTCCGCGGCCTCCCGAACTCCCGCTCCGATCTCCCGATTTCCCCCGACGTCCGACAAACCAAGCCCGCACCACCGGAGTTGACCAGATGACCGTCACCCTCGGCGTCCACGCCAGCAACCCCTCGCTCTACTACCTCGCCCGACTCCCGTACCTGGACGAGGAACTGGCCCCGCTCGGCGAGACCGGCGCCTTCCACCACTACGCCGACGGCACCCGCACCGGCGCGCTGCTCGCCGAGGGCGTCATCGACGTCGGCGGCACCGGCTCCACCCCGCCGATCACCGCGCAGGCGGCCGGCCACGACCTGGTGTACGCGGTGGTCTCGGCACCCCGCCCGGACCACGGCGCCCTGCTGGTCCTGGACTCCGGCCCGGTGCGGACGGTCGCGGACCTCAAGGGCGCCACCGTCGTCCTCGCCGTGGGCTCCTGGCAGACCCACCTGCTCGCCAAGGCCCTGCACGCCCAGGGGCTCTCGTACGGCGCGGACGTCACCCCGGTGCGTCCGGCGGCCGACGAGGACCAGGCGCAGCGGCTGCGCGACGGCGAGATCGCCGGCTGGATCGCCCAGGGCGCCGAACTCGCCGCCGCCCGCCGTACCGGGGAGTTCCGCGAGCTGATCCGCACCGGTGACGTCATCACCGACCGCTCGGTGTTCTTCACCCGCCGGGACTTCGCGACCGGGCGCCCCGAGGTGGTCGCCGCGATCGCGACCGCGCTGCGCCGGGCGGACGCCTGGGCGGCCGCCCACCCGGCCGACGCCGCCGCGATCGCCGCCGAGGAGCTGGGCGGCACGGCCGCCGACTGGAAGTCCGCGCTGGGCGCGCTGCCGTGGCGACTGGAGCCCGCCACCGCCGGGTTCGTCGCCGAGCAGCAGGAGGCCGCGGACATCTTCCACGGCGTGGGCTTCATCGACCGGGCGCTGACCGTCGCCGACGCCCACCTCCCCGCGCTGGAGGCCCCGGTGGCCGCCGCGCTCGCGAAGGCGGTCTGACCCGTGGCCGCCGAAGTCCTCTGGTACATCATCCCGCGCGAGGGCCACTACCCCTGGGAGCCCGCCGGGCGCCGCCCGGTGGACCTCCGCTACCTCCAGCAACTCGCGGGCAGCGTCGAGCGCCTGGGGTACACCGGCGCCCTGCTCGCGACCGACCTGTACGACGTCTGGACGCTCGGCAGCGCGCTCGCGGCCGCCACCACGCCGGCCTTCAAGCCGCTGCTGGCCGTCCACCCGGGGCTGGTCTCGCCCACCCTGCTGGCCAAGATGGCGCTCAGCTTCGACCACCTGCACGGCGGCCGGCTGCGCTTCAACGTGGTGAACGGCTCGACCGCGCAACTGCGCGAGTACGGCCTGGACGTCGAGCACGACGACCGCTACCGGCTCAGCGGCGAGTACTGGTCGATCGTCAAGCGCCTCACGGCCGGTGAGGTCTTCGACCACAAGGGCGAGTTCTACGAGCTGCGGAACGCGGGCGCGAGCCTGCGCGAACTCGCCCCGGTGCAGCCCGGCGGCATCCCGCTCTGGTTCGGCGGCAGTTCGGCGGCCGGCATCGAGATGGCGGCCCAGCACGTGGACGTCTACCTGACCTGGGGCGAGCCGCCGCACCTGCTCAAGGAGAAGCTGGACCTGGTCCGCGAGCGTGCCGCCGCCCACGGCCGGACCCTGCGGATCGGGCTGCGGCTGCACCTGATCGTCCGCGACACCGAGGACGAGGCCTGGGCGGCCGCCGACCGGCTGCTGGACGTCACCAGCGAGGCCACCTACGCGCGCCAGCTGGGCGGGGCGAAGGGGGAGGACGGGGTCGGCTGGCAGCGGCAGTTCCGCCAGCACGGCGGCCGGGTGCCGGCGCGGGCCCGGGAGCTGGAGACCCACCCCAACCTCTGGCCGGGGATGGGCCTGTTCCGCCCGGGGCCCGGCACGGCGGTGGTCGGCTCGACCGCCCAGGTGGTCGAGCGGCTGCAGGAGTTCGAGGCGCTGGGCGTCGACACCTTCATCCTCTCGGGCAACCCGCTGCTGGAGGAGGCCCACCGGGTTGCAGAAACGGTTCTGCCCGCCCTGGGCATCAAGCGGCCGTCGGCCGGCGCCGGCGGCTGGCAGGCGGGCAGGTGACAAGTAACAGATAACAGATGACGGACGACAGCTGACAGATTTTGAAATCTGTCAGCTGTCGTCCGTCGTCCGTCACGCGCCGGCTGTCAGCCCTCCACCACCGGGCCCGACCGCCGACCGCCTACCACCGACTGCCGACCGCCGACCGCCTACTGCGGCCCGTCCGCCCTCAGCGGCTCAGCCGGTCGATCTCCGCCAGCTCCTCCGCCGTCAGCGGCCCGCCCGCCAGCGCGTCGAGGTTCTGGTCCAGCTGGGCCACGCTGCTCGCGCCGATGATCACCGAGACCACCCGCGGGTCCCGCAGCACCCAGCACAGCGCCAGCTGCGCCAGCGTCTGCCCGCGCCGCTCGGCGACCTTGGCCAGCGCCCGCAGCTGCTCCAGCTTCGCGTCGGTCAGCGCCTGCTCGGTGAGGAACTTCCCGACCGACATCCGCGAGCCGGCCGGCACCGCCCCGGACAGGTAGCGGTCAGTCAGCAGCCCCTGGGCCAGCGGCGAGTAGGCGATCAGATTGGTCCGGGTGTCGCCCACCGCGTCCAGCACGCCGCCGTCCTCCACGGTCCGGTTGAGGATCGAGTACGCCGACTGGTTCATCAGCACCGGCGTCCCCAGCTCACGCAGGATCGCCACCGCCTCCCGGTGCTGCTCCGCCGGGTAGTTGGAGATCGCGGCGTACAGCGCCCGGCCCGAGCGCACCGCGCTGTCCAGCGCCCCCATCGTCTCCTCGATCGGGGTCTCCGGGTCGTACCGGTGGGAGTAGAAGACGTCGACGTAGTCCAGCCCCATCCGGCCCAGCGACTGGTCGAGGCTGGCCAGCAGGTACTTGCGGCTGCCGCCGTTGCCGTACGGGCCGGGCCACATGTCCCAGCCGGCCTTGGTGGCGATGAACAGCTCGTCCCGGTAGGGCCGGAAGTCCTGGGCGAACAGGTGGCCGAAGTTGCGCTCGGCGCTGCCGTACGGCGGGCCGTAGTTGTTCGCCAGGTCGAAATGGGTGACGCCCCGGTCGAAGGCGCGGCGCAGCACCGCCCGCTGGACCTCCAGCGGCTGGGCGTCGCCGAAGTTGTGCCAGAGCCCGAGCGAGACGGCGGGCAGCTGGACGCCGCTGTTGCCGGCCTTCCGGTAGGTCATCGAGTCATAGCGGTCATCCGCGGCGAGGTAGCTCATGCCGGACATCCTGCCAGTCGGGCGGGCCTGATCAAGCCCTTGCCCCGTTTCCGGCCGGTGCCTATGCTCGCGGAGGATCGTGTGCGTGCGAGGCGAGGGAGGCGAGATGGCAGTCCGGACCACGGCCCTGACCGTCACCGCAGCCCGCTGTTGTTGTTGTCGCCGCCGCCACCGCAGCACCGGCCGCTGACACCACCCGCGCGCCCTGCCGCCCCGGCGGCCCGCCGCCCGCTCCCGTCAGCCGTTCCACCGGTGCCGCCCGCGCGAGCGCACGCGCCGGACCGCGCTCCGACTCCCCGCGCTCCGCGCCGCTCGCCCGACCCGTCCAGGTCCCTCCCGGCCGATCCATGGCCGATCCCCGGCCGAACCCCGACCGATCGATGGCCGGTCCAGGGCCAGACCCGAGCCCCTCCCGTGCCCGTCCAGGGCCAGACCCGAGCCCCTCCCGTGCCCCTCCGGGGCCCGACCCAAGCCAGCCCCGAGCGTCCAAGGAGACCGCCGTGCGGTTCACCGTCTCGTCCCTCGTCGCCAACGCCCCCGACCCGGTCACCGGCGCCCGGCGCACCCCGCAGCAGAAGCTGCACAACGTCATCGACCAGGCGGTCCTCGCCGAACAACTCGGCTACGACGGCTACGGCGTGGGGGAGCGGCACGGCGAGCCGTTCCTCTCCCCCACGCCGCCCCTGCTGCTCAGCGCCATCGCCGCCCGCACCTCCACCATCCGGCTGTTCACCACGGTGACGGTGCTCAGCGTGCTCGACCCGGTCCGGGCCGCCGAGGACTACGCGATGCTCGACCAACTCTCCGGCGGACGCCTGGAGTTGATCATCGGCAAGGGCAACGACCCGCGCCACTTCGGGCTGTTCGGCCTCCCCGAGGAGCGCCAGTGGGAGGCACTCGCCGAGAACTACGGTCTGCTGCGCAGGCTCTGGCGCGAGGAGAAGGTCACCTGGGAGGGCTCGACCCGTCCGCCGCTGCGGGACGCCACGGTCTGGCCCCGCCCGTTCCAGGACCCGATCCCGGTGTGGCACGGCAGCGCGACCAGCACGCGGTCCACCGACCTCGCCGCCCGCCACGGCGACCCGCTCTTCTCCGCCAACTCCTTCCACCCGCTGGAGAAGTACCGGGCACTGGTCGAGCACTACCGCGAGCGCTGGGAGCACTACGGGCACGACCCGGAGCGGGCCAGGGTGGGGGCGGGCTTCGGCGGACTGTACGTCGCCAAGCGCTCTCAGGACGCCGTCGAGGGCTTTCGCCCGTACTGGAACGCGCTGTTCGACTCGGCCGCCGGTCGGCACAACAACTCGCCGTTCACGTCGCTGGAGGACGCGCTGGAGCGCGGATCGGCGCTGGTCGGCAGCCCGCAGCAGGTGATCGAGAAGATCCACCGCTACCACGAGGCCTTCGGCAACGAGGTGGTCGGCATCGGGGTGGACGCGCTCACCGAGGGCGCGCAGCGCGCGCAACTGGAGCTGTTCGCGAGCGAGGTGGCCCCGGAGATCCGGCGCGCGCTGCCGTAGCCGCGCGGGCCCGGCGCCCGCCCGCGCATTGCGCCGTGCGCCCCTACCCGGCGTGACGCCGGACACCGTCCGTGACGTGACGCGCGCCACCAGGCGCGCCGGAATGCCGTTCGGCGGTGCGGGGGATGACGAACGGTCGAGGGGCCGTGGCCGCCGGGGGGCGGCGCACGGCCCTCAACCGTTTCCGCCCGGTGAGGGCCTCCGGAGCGATCCCCGGAAACCGGGCCCGCACTGGAACTCTGTACCTACTGGTATGTACAGTGATCCGCATGAGCACCCAGGACCGTCTCATCGAGAGCACCCAGGCCCTCCTCTGGGAGCGCGGCTACGTCGGCACCAGCCCCAAGGCCATCCAGCAGCGCTCCGGGGTCGGGCAGGGCAGCATGTACCACCACTTCACCGGCAAGCCCGACCTCGCGGCCGCCGCCCTGCGCCGCAGCGCCGAGCAGATGCGGGGCGTGGCCGAGGCCGACCTCGCCGCCCCCGGCACCGCGTACGACCGGATCGCCGCCTACCTGCACCGCGACCGCGACGTCCTGCGCGGCTGCCGGATCGGCCGGATGGCCCAGGACCCGGACGTGGTCGCCGACCCGCAGCTGCGCGCGCCGGTCGAGGAGACCTTCGACTGGCTGCGCGGCCGGATCGCCGGACTGATCGCCGAAGGCCAGGCGGACGGCGAGTTCGCCCCCGCCCTCGATCCGGCCGACACCGCCGCCGCCGTGGTCGCCGTCGTCCAGGGCGGCTACGTCCTGGCCCGCGCCGCCGACAGCGCCGAGCCGTTCGACCGGGCCGTCCGCGGCGCCCTCGGCCTGCTCGCGGCGCACCGCACGGCCTGACGGTCCACGAGCCCGTCCGCGGAGCCTGCCTACCGGCCCGTCCACCTGGCCCGTCCGCAGAGCCCGCCCGCAGAGCCCGCCCGCAGAAGCCGTCCACCGAGCCCGTCCACCGAGCCCGTCGAACCCGAGGAGCCCCGCCGTGCACGCCATGCAGTACGAGATCACCCTCCCCGCCGACTACGACATGGGCGTCATCCGCCGGCGCGTCGCCGACAAGGGCCACCTGCTCGACGCGTACCCGGGCCTCGGCCTCAAGGCCTACCTGGTCCGCGAGCGCGGCCGGCAGGGCTCGCCCGTCAACCAGTACGCGCCGTTCTACCTCTGGCGCACCGCCGAGGGCATGAACAGCTTCCTCTGGGGGCCGGGCTTCCGCGGCCTGAGCGGCGACTTCGGCCGCCCCGCCGTCCGGCACTGGCTCGGCGCCGGACTGGCCCACGGCGGGTCGGTGGCCTCGGCAACCGCGCCGACGTCGGCGGCCTCGGCGGCTGCGGGGGAGCAGGCCGGGCCGCCGACCACCGCCACCCGCGAGACCGTACGGCTGCCGGAAGCCGCCGATCCGGCCGAGGCGGTCGAACGGGCGCTCGCCGACCTGCCGGCGCACCCGGCCCTGCACACCGCCGCCGTGGCCGTCGACCCGAGCCGCTGGGAGCTGCTCCGCTTCGCCCTCTGGCACGGCCCGGCGCCCGAGGACGTGCCCGGCATCCGCTACCAGGTGCTGCACCTGTCCCGCCCCGAACTCGACCGGCTGCCGGCCGGCCGCCACTGGTGAAAGGACCCACCGCTCCGATGTCCCCCGCGACCGCTCCCGCCGGCACCGACCTCACCCGGGCCCCGCTCGACCGCGAGGCCGGCCACGCCCTGCTCGCCGACCTCGCCGGTCCGGGCGCCGCCGCCACCCTCGGCGGCCTGGACGCCCTCGCCCCCGGCTTCCCCGACTGGATCGTCACCAGCCTCTTCGGCGGCACCTACCAGCGGCCCGGCCTCGCCCTGCGCGACCGCCAGATCGCCAACCTGGCCGCCCTCACCGCCCTCGGCGGCGTCGAGCCGCAACTCGCCGACCACGTCCGCTACTGCCGCCGGATCGGCCTGACGGAGGCGGAGATCACCGAGGTGATGGTCCACCTCGCCCCGTACGTAGGCCTCCCCAAGGCCCTGGCCGGCCTGCGCGTCGCCACCGCTACCTTCACCGAAACCGCCACCCGTGCCGAGACCGCCACCCGTGCCGAGAGTGCCGAGAATGGCGACGTCTCCGAGACCCGCGACGTCGCCGAGGCAGCTGAGACCGCCGGGAGCGTCACCCCGGGGGTCCGGGCATGAGCCGCACCGTCCGTACTGTCCGCACCGTCCTCGGTGACCTGGACCCCGCCGACCTCGGCGTCACCGACTCCCACGACCACCTCTTCATCCGCAGCCCGCTGCTCCCCGGTCAGGAGCTGGACGACCCGGCCGCCGCCGAGGAGGTCCTGCGCGCCTACGCCGCCGCCGGTGGCCGCACCTTCGTCCAGTGGACCCCGTTCGGCCTGGGCCGGGGCGCGGACTCGCTCGCCGCGCTCTCCCGCAGGACCGGTGTCCGGATCGTCGCCGCCACCGGCGCGCACCAGGCGGTCCACTACCCGCCGGGCACCTTCCCCGGATTCCCCGAAGCCGCTGGGCTTCCCGGATTCCCCGAAGCCGGCGTCGAGTCGGCCGAGCGCCCCGGCCCGTACGCGGATCTGGCGGAACGTTTCGTCGCCGAGCTCACCACCGCTCTGCCCGGCGCGCCCGAGGGGGTCCGGGCCGGACTGATCAAGGTCGCGAGCGACGCCGGGCCCGCCAGTCGGCACACCCGGTGGACGCTGGCCGCGGCCGCCGAGGCCCACCACGCCACCGGCGCCCCGATCGCGGTCCACCTCGAAGCCGACGGGGCTCCGCACTGGATCCTGGAGCAACTGCACGACCGGCACGGCGTCCGGCCCGACCGGATCATCCTCGGCCACCTCACCCGGCTGCCCGACCGCGCGCTGCACCGCACCCTGGCCGCCGAGGGCGCCTACCTCGCCCTGGACAGCCCCTCCCGGGCCAACCACCCGGCCGACCACCAGGCCTTCGAGGTGATCGCCGACCTGGTCGAAGCGGGTCACGCCGCCCAACTGCTGCTCGGCGCCGACACCACCACCCGGACCGCCCGCGCGGCCGGTGGCCCGGTCCGCCTGCTCACCGACCTCGCCCCACGCCTCGCCCGCAGCTACGGCCCCGACCTGCCCGAACTGCTCCTCACCACCAACCCGGCCGCCGCCTTCGCCGCCGACTGGCGCACGCCGTAACGCCCCGAACCCCGCCCGCTGCCAAGGCCGTTGCCGCTGCGGCCGTCCCCGGGTGCGCGGCGCTGCCGACGGCGGACGGCCTGCCCGGGGCGACCGCGGCCGCCGAACCGGACACCCCGAACTGCCGTCGGACCTGGAGGCTGAAGGTGGACGAACCGCAGGTGGGCAATCGGCCTGACGGCGGCCAGGACCGCGCTCTACGGTGCCGCCCATGGTGATGTTGACGCTTCGAACCCTCACGACCGCCGACTGGCCGCTCTGGCGGGACCTCCGCCTCGCCGCCCTGACCGATGCGCCCGAGGCCTTCAAGGCCGGCCTCGCCGACTGGCGGCAGGGCGGCGAGGACCGTTGGCACGACCGGCTCCGCCGTGCGGACGCCCACCACGTCGCGGCCGTGCTGGGCGACGAGCCGGTCGGTCTGGTCGGCGGGATGCCCGGATCACCGGACGGCGTACGGGAGTTGCGCTCGCTCTGGGTCGCCCCGAGGGCGCGAGGCCGGGGCGTGGCGGACCGGCTGATCGAGGAGGTCGAGCGCTGGGCCCGGGCCGACGGCGGTACCGAGCTGCGCCTCGCCGTGCTCCCCGGCAACGACGCGGCGCTCGCGCTCTACCGTCGCCACGGCTTCGCCCGGCTCGCGCAGCCCGGCGATCTGCTCGCCGACGGGGTCACCCGGGAACTCCTCCTGGCGAAGCCCTTGGGGTGACCGCTGCCGCCGCACCCGGTTCGGAACCCCGACCGTGGCACCGGGAGAGACGGAGGCGGGGCCTGTGCCGTACGGGGGGCGGCACAGGCTCCGCCTCCCACCGGACCGTCGGGTCGACCGGGCTGGTCGGCCCGTCGGGTCACATGTGGGTGCCGCCGTCGATGCGGAGCTCGGTGCCGGTGACGAAGGCGCCGTCCTCGGAGGCGAGCATGGCGATCACGCCGGCCACCGTCTCCGGGCCGGCGAAGCCCTGGCCGAGGGCGGGGGAGAGCTTGGCCAGCAGGCTGAGGTCGGCGTCGGCGGGCAGACCCGGGTTGTGGGTCATGCCGCTGTCGATGCTGCCCGGCGCGACGCAGACCGCGCGCAGGCCCTGCTTCGAGTACTCCGAGGCGATGGCGTGGGTGAAGGACTGGATGCCGCCCTTGGTCGCGGCGTACGCGGCCATGTAGGGGTGGGCGAAGCCCGCGGAGGTGGAGCTGAAGTTGACCACCACGCTCTTGCCGCCGGCGAGCAGCGCGGGGAGCGCCTCGCGAGTCATCAGGAAGGTGCCGGTCAGGTTCACCGCGAGGAGCTTGTTCCAGAACTCCAGGCTGGTCTCGTGGGTGTGCGAGGAGCGGAGGATGCCGGCCGCGTTGACCAGGACGTCCAGCCCGCCCAGGCCGGCGACCGCCTCGGCGACGCCCGTGACGACGGCCGCCTCGTCCGAGACGTCCAGCACCCGGACGGCCAGGCGGTCCGCGGTGCCCTCGGCGGTGGCGCGGTCCAGGGTCCGCTTCAGGCCGTCCTCGTCGACGTCGACGGCGACGACCGTCCCGCCCTCGGCGAGGATCCGGTGCACGGTGGCCTGACCGATGCCCGAGCCGCCGCCGGTGATCAGGACGTTCCGTCCGCTGAAGCGCTCCATGGTGGTACTCCGTTCGTTCGTGGCCCCCCGACCTCGGATGACACGGTACGCCGATATGGCACATCGTGCCAAAAAGTCTCTTCGTGTCGCCCCGTCGTGGCATGCCACCTTGGCATCCACCTGCGTAGGCTGGCCCGGTGACCGGACGCCCGACCCTGACCCAGCGCCGCCGTGAGGCCACCAGGCTGGAGATCGCCCGTACCGCCGCCGCGCTCTTCGCCGAGCGGGGGGCGGAGGCGACCACCGCCGAGGAGATCGCCCTCGCGGCGGGCATCTCGCTGCGCACCTTCTACCGGTACTTCTCCGTCAAGGAGGACGCCGTCGCCCCGCTGCTCGCGGCCGGCGGGCGGGAGTGGGTGGAGCTGTTCGCGGCGAGCCCCGCCGACCTGCCGCCGCGGGAGGCGCTGGAGCGCGCGGCGGTCGCGTCGCTTGCCCCGGCCGACGAGGCGCGGGTCGAGATGATGCGGTGGACCCGCGGCCTGCTGCGCGACCCGAAGCTGAACGCCACCTGGCAGCGCGTCCACGCCGACTCGGAGGAGCGGCTGAGGGGCGCCCTCGCCGAGCGCTGCCCGGACGGCACCGATCCGCTGGAGATCCGGCTGGCGGCCGCCGCCGCGACCGCGGCGATCCGGGTGGCGCTGGAGCAGTGGGCCTCCTCCGACGCGCCCCTCGACGGTCCGGGCTCGCCGCAGGACCTCGGCGCGCGCTGCATGCGCGAGCTCACGGCGGGGCTGCGGCTCTGGGAGCGAGTGGGCTGAGCCCGTCGCCCGTCGCCCGTCGCCCGTCGCCCGTGGCCCGCAGGCATCGGCTGACAGCCGACAACCGACAGCTGACAGATTTCAGCTAACAGATTTCAGATGACAACTTTCGAAATCTGTTATCTGAAAGTTGTCATCTGTCAGCCCCGCTCCCCGTCACCTCCCAGCCGCGCTCAGCTTCCTCCCAGCCGGCGTTAGGGTTGATCCTCGCGCCCCGGCGGGGGGAACCGGGATGACCTCCTCGGATGTCCCCAGCGGAGGGGGCTGGAGTTCGAGGCGTGGGAGCAAGCAGGACATGGGTCTGACGAGCCACAAGGTGTTGGCGCTGACCGCACTGATCGCGGTCGTGATGATGGTCGGCACGGTCTGGTTGTGGCCGAGACTCGCGAAGAAGAGCTGGCAGGCGGTGCTCGGCCGGATCGGCGCGCTGCTCGCCACCCAGCTCGCGGTGCTCGCCGCGCTCGGCCTGGTCGCGAACAACTACTTCGCCTTCTACAGCAGTTGGGACGACCTGCTGGGCACCGGCGACACCGGGCCGGTGGTCATCCACAACAAGGCGGACGCCTCCGGCCGACTGATGGTGGAGACGATGGGCCAGGCCGCGGTCAAGGGCGGCGGCGCG
Source organism: Kitasatospora sp. NPDC004799 (assembly GCF_040609095.1). Lineage (NCBI taxonomy): Bacteria > Bacillati > Actinomycetota > Actinomycetes > Kitasatosporales > Streptomycetaceae > Kitasatospora > Kitasatospora sp. NPDC004799. The sequence continues at coordinate 3,861 of NZ_JBEXJK010000092.1, read as the reverse complement.
ATGGGCCGCGAGCCGAGCCAGTCCGGCGAGATCCGCAAGGTCCGGATCGACGGCGCGGTCAGCCGGCTGTCCACCGAGGGATACGTCTACCTGCCCCCGCAGTACTTCCAGCCGGAGTACGCGCAGAAGCAGTTCCCGGCCGTGATCGTCAGCACCGGATTCCCAGGAATCGCCGAGAACCTGATCACCCGCTTCAACTACCCGGGCGCCGCGCTCAAGCTGCTGCAGGAAGGGCGGATGCAGCCGACCGTCATGGTGCTGGTGCGCCCCTCGCCCGCGCTGCCGCAGGACACCGAGTGCGAGGACGTCCCGAACGGCCCGCAGTCCGACACCTACTTCACCAAGGACGTGCCCTCGGCGATCCAGGCCAGCTACCGGGTCTCCGGCGACCCGCAGGCCTGGGCCTTCATGGGCAACTCGACCGGCGGCTACTGCGCGCTCAAGCTGGCCATGCGCCACCCGGACGTCTTCCCGACCGCCGTCGCCCTCTCCGGCTACTACGACGCCGCCGACGACCCGACCACGGGTGACCTCTTCGGCGGCAGCAAGCAGCGCCGCGACGAGGCCAACCTGATGTGGCGGCTGAGGAACCTGCCGCAGCCGAAGGTGTCCGTGCTGCTGGCCGGCACCAAGAAGGGCGACGGCGGCTACCGGCAGGAGACCGAGGCGTTCGTCGACGCGGTGCAGAGCCCGATGAAGGTCTCGTACAGCATGCTGGAGAACGGCGGCCACAACTTCGAGACCTGGAGCGCCCTGCTGCCCTCCTCGCTGGAGTGGCTGTCCCAGCACCTCAAGGTGCCGAACCAGACCGTCTGACCGGATCCGACCGGGTTCCGACCGGGTCCCGACCGGGAACGGCGTCACGCGGAACATCCGCAACGCCACGCGGTACCCGCAAGCGATCGAACCCCCGGAGCCGCAGCCCCGGGGGTTCGGTCGTTCAGGAGCGGAGCGGCTCCCGCCCGGCGGTCCCGCCGCTCAGGCCACCCGCTCCAGCGTCCCGGTGTGCAGCTCGCCGACCCGGCCGCCCTCGCCCTCGAAGGTCCAGAAGGCCCGCACCGTCAGCTTGCCGAGGTCCATCACATGGCTGACGGTGATCCCGCTCTGCTCCGTCCAGCTGACGAAGTAGATCTCCGGCGCGACCTCGGCGACGTGCAGCCGCACGTCCTCCCACTGGCCCGCGGACTCGCCGAGGCCCTCCCAGCGCAGCCGCGTGCCGTCGGCCGAGTAGGTGTTGCGGAAGGCCGCGCCGTTGTCGGCCCGGAAGAGGTAGGTGCGGCCGGCGAAGGCGGGCAGGGGCGCGGTCATGGTGGGGCGGGTCCTCGTCTCGGTCTGGTCGGGGCGAGCGTCCGGTCGCGCTCGCCGCTCTTGTGCACGGCGGATGATGTCCGAGTCCCAATTTATCCGACCGGGCGCACTCGGTCAGGTACTCGCCACGGTACGGTCCGCCACCGCGCCGGAAGCCCTCCCGGGGGCGGGGCCGGGCAGTCCCGGCCCGGGCCGAGCCGGCCGCCCGATCCGCCCCTGGCCCGGCTGCTTCCGGAACTGATCAACTCGGCTGCCACGCAGCGTCGTTGATCGACACCACTGTGAGCTGTGCGACAACCGGTCCGGCCGGGTTGTCCGTTCACGGACGGCCTGCCTAGCCTGCAACGGTCGTCCGCCGTCGCGGACCCCGCCGCCGGGACGCCGAGTCCTGTCCACCCGCCGGCGGGTCACCGAGCACCACAGCGGACGGGAGCGGGGGAACCAAGGTCAGCGCCCGGCCCGTACGCTCCCGCGTCCGGGGTGCGGCTCGGGCCTGTCGACGACAGGCCCTTGGGGTGAAGCCGTTCCACAGGCGGCCGGGCGACCTCAGCCCGAACCCGACAGCTCACCTCGCAGGCGTCGCCGAGGTCACCCCATGCCCAAACCTGCCAGCTCCACGCACCGGCCCGCGCCCGCGTCCGCCCGCCGTGGTGGACCGCGCCACGCCCGTCCGTCCCACCGCGGCCGCAACGCCGCCCTCGCCGCCACCGGGGCGCTCGCCATCAGCGGCGCCGGCCTGCTCGGCCTGCCGTCCGTCAGCGGCGCCCAGGCCGCCACCGCGCCGACCGTCACCCAGGACCGGCTCGCCCCCGCCACCATGGTCGCGGGCAAGGCCACCACCGCCTCGCTGCGCCTGCACTCCTCGGCCTGCTTCACCGCGAAGACCGTCGGCGTGGGCGTGCGCGACGCGCGCGGCACCAACCTCGACTTCCCCGGCAACGCCTCCAACGTGCAGATCTGCCCGAGCGGGGTCGACTTCACCAGCGGTGCGCGCACCCTGCCCGCCGGGACGTACACCCAGTTCGGCTTCTGGCAGGACCTCGGCGGGATCTGGCACAACCTGCCCTCGCAGCAGCTGGTGGTCTCCGCCACCGGGACGTCCACGCCGACCCCGGCCCCGGCCCCGACGGCGACCCCGACGGCCACGCCGACCCCGACGCCGAGCAGCACCCCGAGCAGCACCCCGACCAGCACCCCGAGCGCCACCGCCGGCCCGAGCACCCCGGCGCCGACCTCCCCGGTCGCCGGCAAGGCGCTGACCTGGTCGGACGAGTTCAACGGCGCGATCAGCTGGGGCCAGCGCTGGGTCGGCGACAAGAGCACCGCGTACCGGTACGGCAACCACAACCCGGACGACAACAAGCTCGACTGGCTGAACCGGAACAACGTCAGCGTCGCCAACGGGGTCGCCACCTTCACCGCCACGTCCGGCGGGCCGGCCCTGGAGAACGGCAAGCCGTCCTGGAACACCGGCTTCCTGACCACCGAGGGCTCCAGCGAGGGCTTCCAGGTCAGGACCGGCGACTACGCCGAGACCCGGGTCAAGCTGCCCGCCGGCACCGGCGCCTGGCCCGCCCTGTGGACCTGGAAGAACGGCAACGGGGAGGTCGACTCCTTCGAGTACCACCCCGACAACCCGAACCTGCTGGAGCTGACCAACCACGTCAACCCGGGCAACGGGAAGTACTACACCGACGCGAGCGCGATCGCGAAGGACCAGTGGGTGACCATCGGCACCTACTACGGCGCCGGCTCGGTGGACTGGTACGTCAACGGCGTCAAGGTCTTCTCGGACGGCAAGGGCGTCGGCGCCAACTGGTCGGCGTACCTGATCCTCAACCTCTCGGTGTGCGCGGGGCAGTACCACCCCGCGCCGCAGGGGACCGCCCCGATCACCTTCGCCGCCGACTACGTCCGCGTCTACCGGTAGACCGGGGCGACAGCCGGGTCCCGCCGGCCGGACGGTCCCGCCGACAGGGCGCCGCTCCGGCCGGCGGGACCGCGTGGCTCAGGAACGGGCGGCCGTCTCGACCACCGTGATGTCGAACGGCTGCCGGTTGTTGCTCTCGTTCCGGTCGTCCGCGCTGCGCACCGCGACCGAGCCGCCGCTCAACCGGCCCACCGGCAGCCCCGGGTCGAGTCGGACCGGGATGAGGGCGGTGGCGCTGCGCCCCTCCGGCAGCCCGGGAGCGAACACGCACCGCACGGTGCGGCCGTTGTTCAGCACCTGGCAGTCGGACGGGAAGTACGGGCCCTCCGGGCGGACGCCCGCCGGCAGGGTGACCGTGACCGTGAACGGGGAGGCGGTGGTGTCCGGGCCCCCGTTGCCGACGAAGGCGTGGACGGTGGTGGTGCCACCGGGCGCGGCCGGGTCCGGGTCGAGCCGGACCACCTCCAGGTCGGAGTTGGACGGCCGGGCGGCGGCCGGCGCGGGCAGCGTGGAGACCCCGGACGTCTCGGAACCGGTCCCGGTGCCGGATCCGGCACCGGGTCCGGTTGCCGTCCCGGGCGTCGCCGGGGCCGGCCGGGGGGTGGGCACGGGCGGCGAGGGCG
>NZ_JBEXJK010000091.1:0-24007 GCF_040609095.1 Kitasatospora sp. NPDC004799 | reverse complement strand
GCCGAGCACCTGGACGTGCGTGCCGGGCTTCACCTCCGCCGTGCTGTACCGGACCGGCGCGGCCTGGGCGTCCCCGGCGGCGGGGGCCTGGACGGGCGTGCGCCGGGCGAGGCCGAGGGTGAAGCCGTCGGGCTTGACGGTGAGCGTCTGCTTGACGGTCAGCCGGTAGTCGGCGTGGTCGATCAGCCGGTAGCGGTGGACCAGCATGCCGAGCAGCATGACGGCCTCGTGCAGCGCGAACTGCCGTCCGATGCAGGCGCGTTCGCCGGTGCCGAAGGGCTTGAAGGCGTGCGGCGAGCGGGCCTCCTCGCGCTCGGGGTCGAACCGGGACGGGTCGAACAGCTCCGGGTTGTCGCCCCACGCCGGGTCGCGGTGCAGCACCGGCGTGGTGACGAAGACGGTCTCCCCGGCGCGCAGCGGGATCCGGCCGCCGAGCAGGGTGTCCTCGCGCGCCTCCCGGCTGAACGCGGGCGCCGTCGGCCACAGCCGCAGCGCCTCGTTGAGCACCTGGCGGGTGTGGCGCAGCCGTCCGACGTCCTCGTAGGAGGGCTCCGGGTCGGCCTTGGCGCCCCAGAGCTCGTCCACCTCCCGCTGCACCTGCCGCAGCACGGCCGGGTGCTTGAGCAGGTAGTACAGCGCGAAGGAGAGCGCGCCCGAGGTGGTCTCGTGGCCGGCGATCAGGAAGGTGATCACCTGGTTGCGGATGTTCTCGGCGTCCAGCCGGGTGCCGTCCGAGGGGCGGACCGCGCCGAGCATCAGGCTGAGCAGGTCCTCGGCCGGGCCCTGGACGCCCTCCCCGGCGCGGGCGGCGATCACCTCGTCCACCACGGCGGCGAGGTAGTCGGTGTCGGCCCGGAAGGCGGCGTCGCGCTCGCGGTGGTCCGCCTCCGGGTCCCGGGTGAGCTCGGTCATCGCCCAGTCCAGGCAGCGCACCATCGCCTCGACGAAGGGGTGCGGCTCGTCCCGCTCGAAGGAGCCGAAGTCGAAGCCGAAGCCGGCCAGTCCGATGGTGTCCAGGGTCATCCGGGTCATGTCCCCGGGCACGTCCACCGGCAGTCCGGCGGCCTCCCGGCGGTCCCAGGAGTCGATCAGCCGGCGGGCCACCCGCAGCATCACCGGGTGGTAGGTGCGCATCGAGCCGAGCGCGAAGGCGGGCATCAGGATGTCGTGCGCCCGGGCCCAGTTGGGCTCGTCGTTGTAGGCGGTGAACAGGCCGTCGCCGGCGAACCGCCGGACGTTCTCCAGGGCCGGGCTGACCGACTTGGTGAACCGGGTCTCGTCGGCCAGCTCCTCCACCAGCTCCAGGCTGCTGACGACCAGCAGGTCCCGGCCGTGCAGCCGCTGGACGAAGGCCGGGCCGTGCTCTCTGGCCAGTTCCATGGTGCGCAGCACGGGGGCGGCGAGCGGCGGCGCGGACGAGATGTCCACCAGCGGGACGGCCGGGCTCCCGCCCCCGGCCGTCGGCCCGTCCTCGGTCACGCTCTCCACGGTGTCGGTCATCGGTGTGCCCCTCCCACAGCTGGAAACTTTCGGCTTCCCCCACTGTGCGCCCACCGGGCCGGGGCCCGGGCCGCGGTCACTACATGATTGTGTAGTACCCGATGGGTTCGCGGGCTTGCCCACGGTCCGTCAACTCCGGCTCACGGGAGGAGAACGACACATGCGTACGACCGAGGGCTGCGGCCCCACGCCGGGCAGCGGGCCGGACGCGGCGGTGATCTGGCGCAACCGGGCGCTGCGGCTGCTGGACCACGTGCCGCTGCCCATCGCGGTGTGCGAGTACGGCGGGCGGATCCTGATCGCCAACCGCGCGATGGCAGCCGAGTTCGGCCGCTTGCCGGGCCAGTTGCGCGACCGTAGGATCCTGGAGTTCTTCACCCTGCGGGACAGCGGCACCCTGGAGGCGCTCGCCGAGGCCGTCCGGCTGCACCGGCGCTCGCAGTACCCGGCCCGGGTGTCCTGGACGCCCGCCGACGGCCGCCGGCGGTACGGCGAGATGACCGTCGCCCTGGTCGGCGACACCCCGGAGCAGACCCCGAGCCTGCTGCTGTCGCTGAACGCGGCGGAGCCCGCGGGCGAGGACCCGCCGCCCGGGCCGCAGGCCGGGGCCAGCCCGGTCGAGGCCCGCATCCTGGCCGCGGCGGCCCGGGGCGACACCACCGCGCAGATCGCCCGGGAGATCGGCGTCACCCCGGACGGGGTCAACTACCACCTGGCCCGGCTCTCCCGCCGCTGGCGCGTCCCCAACCGCACCGCCCTGGTCGCCCGGGCCTACGCCACCGGCGTCCTCGCCCCGAACACCTGGCCACCCCGCCCGGCGTGACCCTCCGTCATGCCGCCCGCGTCAGTGCGCCGCCCGCCGCTCGGCCTCGAGGAACGCCGTCGTGCTGGCGGGGTTCGGCAGCGGGCGGCCGTGGGCCTCGGCGAGCCGGACCAGGGTGGTGACCTCCGGCGTCCAGCCGTGCTCGTCGAGCCACGCGTCGGTGCCGGGGCCGAGGCCGCCGCGCCACAGGCCGGTGACGTGGGCGAGCGCCGGGTCGTGCGGTGTGCGGCTCACGTCGCGGCCCTGTTCCAGCAGCAGGCGGCTGCCCGGGGCGGCCAGGCCGGCCACCGCCGTGAGGAGCCCGGCCGCCTCCTCGGGGGTGAGGTAGACCAGCAGCCCCTCGGCCAGCCAGACCGAGCGCCGCGCCGGGTCGAAGCCGGCCGCGCGCAGCCGCTCGGGCCAGCCCGGGTCCAGCAGGTCGGCGGGCAGGGCGGTGCGCTCGGCGTGCGGCGCGGCGCCGAGGCCGTCCAGGACCTGGTCCTTGAAGGCCAGTACCGGGGCCAGGTCGAGCTCGAACACCCGGGTGCCGGACGGCCAGTCCAGCCGGTACGCGCGGGTGTCCAGGCCCGCCGCCAGCAGCACCACCTGGTCGGCGCCGGCGGCGAGCAGCCGGTCGTCGTAGAAGCGGGTGCGCAGGGTGCCGTGGGCGACCAGGGCCCTGGCGAGGTCGCTGCCCGCGGCGGAGGGCTCCAGCGGCAGGCCGGCGGCGGTGACGAAGGCGGCGGCGTACGGGTCGACGAAGAGCGGGTCGGGGCGGGCGCTCTCGAAGGCCCGCACCCGGGCGACGGACAGGGCGGTGCGGGAGACCGGGCTGAGCGGTTCGGCGGTCGGGCGGGGGGTCGGGCCGGGGGTCGGCTCGGGGGTCTGGTCGGGGGTCTGGTCGGAGGTCGTCATGCCCGGCAATCTACATCGCTACCGATGCATCGGTGAAGATGTATTCTGCGGGCATGGACGGCGTTCAACTCCTCAGACTCGGCAAGCGGTTGACCGAACTCGGCCGGGCGCTGATCACCGACCCCGCCTCCGAGCACCTCACCGCCGGGGAGATCGCCGTGATCTCCGACGTGTTCCGCCACCCCGCCGCCTCCGTCCAGGAGATCCGGGTCCGCACCGGCTTCGCCCAGAGCCACGTCTCGGTCTCCGTCGCCCGCCTGCGCGAACGCGGCCTGCTCGACGCCTCCCCCGACCCCGCCGACGGGCGGCGCACCCTGCTGACCGTCTCCGAGCCGGCCCGGCGCGCCATCCACGCGCACGTCGCCCGGCCCGCCGAGCCGGTCATCGCCCGGGCCGTCCCGGACCCGGAGAAGGCACGGAGGGTCACCGAGCTGCTGGACGAACTCGCCGGCCTGCTGCTGCCCTGACCCACCGCCGGGCTCCCGGCTTCCGGCCGATTTCCACAAGTCGGCTACAAAGCACTCCCGTTGCTCCCCCAGCGCGGCCGACTCCTGCCATGATCCCGGCTGGACCCGGGAGGCGCCCGGGAGTGGGCCGAGGGGGTGCGATGGACGCGCGGAGCAAGGTCGCCGGCGGCGACGGACTGCGGGACACGGCGGAACTCCGGGACCGGCCGCGCCGGGAACGCGGGTTCCGCCGGGCCGCCCGCCTCCTCGTGCGGGTCCTGCTCGTCCTGACCGGTCTGGCCACCGTCGCCCTCGGCTTCGCCCGCTACGTCGACACCTACGACGAGGCCGTCGCCTACCGCGACGCGCCCTCCTGCACCGCCCTCGGCACCGCGCCCGCCACCGACTGCAACATCCACGAGACCGGGCGGGTGACGAGCAAGAAGGCCAGGTGGGACGGCGAGTCCTACAGCTACGAGGTGACCCTCTCCCGCGAGACGGTGCCCGCGCACCTCTACGGCGTCACCGAGGGCCTCTTCAACAGCGTGGCGGACGGCGCCGACGTCGACGTGACCGTCTGGAACGGCCGCGTGGTCGAACTCTCCCACCGGGGCCACCGCTCCCCGGTCGCCTACCCGCCCTGGGACACCGCCGTCGAACTGGCCCTCCTGATCGGCGCGGGCTCGGCCCTCCTCGTCTTCGGCCTGCTCTCGGGCCACCGGGACGGCTGGATCGTCCCCGCCGCCGCCTGCCTCTTCCTCGCCTTCACCACCTTCATCGGCGGCCCCGTCCTGATCATCAACCAGTTCTCCTTCGGCCTCACCCTCGCCCTCCCGCTCATCGGCTGGCTCCTCATCACCGCCGCGGCCACCGCCGTCTCCTGGGAGTACTGAGGCCCGCGCTCAGTCGGGGTCGGGGATCCAGCTGCCGTGGAAGCCGGCCGGGACCCGCACCGGCAGGTGGACGGCGGCGAGCGGGGCGCCGGTGAAGTCCTCGGCGGAGAGGACGACGAGGTCGCTCGCGCCCCGCTCGGGGTCGTGGACGTAGGCCAGCAGGTAGCCGTCGTCCTCGCCCCTGGCGCCCTCCCGGGGGACGAAGGAGACCTCGCCCGTGTACCGGCCGGCGCCGAACTCCCGTACCGTACTGGTCCGCTGACGCAGGTCGTGCTTGATCAGCGCGTCCCCGGCGGCCTCCGGGGTCAGGGCCTCCAGGGCGCCCGCCGCGGCGAAGTGGCGCAGCAGGTCGGTGGCCACGGTGGAGTAGCCGTACCGGTGGGCGCCGCCGACCACCGCCGGACTGACCGCCGGGAACTCCTGCGGCCGGTCGTCCAGCCGGGTCTCGGTGACCCGGCCGGAGACGGTGTCGACGGTCCAGCGGTCCAGGGTCGGGCTGCTCTGGCCGTCCACCGCGCCACCGGCGAACATCCTCGGGTAGCGGACGACGTCGACGACGACCCGGTCGCCGTCCTCGTGGGCGTTCAGCGTGTGGTAGACGAAGCAGGGCTCGACCTCGTACCAGCGGACCTCGGTGCCGTCGCGGGGCAGCAGCCCGATCCGCGCGCCGCGGGTCTCGTCCCAGACCGCCGGGTACGTCCTGCGCGCCAGGTTGTCGGCCGCGCTGACCCGCCCCGCGAGGTCCAGCACGACGGCGAAGTTCCGGGTCAGCGCCATGTCGTGCACCACCGGCTGGTGCGGGACGGGGACGTCCACCGCGCGGACCACGGCGCCCTGCGGGGAGAGCACCAGGTGCCGGAGCCTCTCGCTGTCGTCCCGCTGCCAGGTGATCGCGTGCAGTTCCCCGGTGACCGGGTCGAGCTTGGGGTGGGCGGCGAACCCGTCGGGCAGCGTGCCGCAGAAGTCGCTGGCGCCCACCGTCTCGATCTCGTAGGAGAGTTCGTACGGACGGAAGCCGCCCTCGACCAGGGCGAAGGTCCGGTCGGCGTGGCCGATGACATGGGTGTTGGGCGCGACGTCGGCGATCCGCGGCGCGGCGCCGGGGCGCGGCCGCTCCCCCAGCGCCTCGGCCACGGCGGCGCTGCGCACCAGCCGGTTGCGGTACCACCTGGCCCGCCCGTCGAGCAGCCGCACCCCGTGCACCATGGCGTACCCGGCGAACAGGTGCCGCGGCCTGGGGTCCTCCGGCCGCATCCCGTTCGGCCCGTTGCGCAGGTACCGCCCGTTGAGCTCCGCCGGGATCGTCCCGGTGACCGGCAGGTCGAACGCGGTGACTTCCTCGCCCACCGGCGTGTAGGCACCGGTGAACGGGTTGGTGACGGTGGACACCGCAGACTCCTCCAGGCCGCTCCGACGGCCGCCGCACCCGTGCGACGGCCCATCCGGCCCAACGACCCACCCCCGCCCGGGTGACGGCCGGGGACCACCGGAGCGGACGACGAAGCCGGTCGGACCGGTGCGCCTGGCGAGTCGTCCGGGCGGGAGCGGCTCCGCCGTCGATCATGACCGTGCCGGTTGAAGGACCCCCTCGCCGGACACAGACCGAGGACGACGGGAGAACACCCATGAGGATCGCTGTCCGCGCCGCCGTGCTGACCGCCGTACCGCTGCTGGCCACCGGCCCGCTGTTCGCCGGGGCCGCGGCCCACACCGCTTCGGCCCGCACCGCTTCGGCCCGCACGGCTTCGGCCGACGACCCCGCTTCGGCCCGTGCCGTCGCGGCCGAGCCCACGACGGACGCCACCTGCGCGCTGAAGGGCCACGGCGTCTTCACCTCCGCGGTGGACCCGGGAGGGACCAACGTGTCGCTGCCCGACACCCTGGTCATGACCGGGACCGTGGAGTGCGTGGACGCCGCCGGAGCGCCCACGACCACCGGGACCTTCGCGCGGACGGTCACCATGCCGGCCACGGAATGCACCGGCGACGAACACGGGGACACCTCCACCACCGACGTCAGCTGGACCGACGGAACCGCCTCCACCTTCCGCTTCGACCGGACCGACGTCGTGAAGGTGAACGGCACCGCCTCCCTGGTCGTCTCCGGAGCCGTCACCGCCGACAGCGCGCGCTTCGCCGGTGACACCGTCAACGCGATCGGCAGCAGCACCGGCGCCGGCTGCGGCACCCCGGCCGGCGAGACCGAGCTCGACTCGGTCCTCGTCCTCCGCCTCACCCACTGAACTCCCGCCCCACCACCAACCCGCCGAACGACTCCCGAGGACGACCCGACATGACCCTCACCCGGACCGAGCCGCAGCAGCCCCCGGTCGACCCGACGCCCCCGAAGGCCCGCGTCTACGCGATGCTGGACACCGACGGGGACGGCATCGCCTCCCGCCACGACTACTTCGTCCGCATCGACCGGGCCCAGCGGGCGACCGGACGCGGCGACGACGACCCCCTGGTCGTCGCCGCGCGCGCCATGGGCGAACGGGCCTGGGCCGCGATGGACGCCGACGGCGACGGCGTGATGACCTACCAGGAGTACGCCGCCTGGGTGGACGCCGAGAAGTTCGACACCGTCTGCCAGTACGCCCTCGGCGCCCTGTTCGACCTCGCCGACGCCGACCGGGACGGCTCCCTGGACCGGGCGCAGTTCACCACGCTGCGCCGGGCCCTGGGCAACCGGGCCGACAACGCCGACGCGGCCTTCGACGCGCTGGACCGCGACGGCGACGGGCGCGTCGGCCGCCAGGAGTACCTCGCCTCGATCCGCGCGTACGTCACGGGCGAGGACTCCCCCATGGGCGCCGCCCTGTACTGACCGGAGCCGCGTCCGGAACCGGCCGGCCCGCCCAGGGCTACCCGCCCAGGGCCGGCCGGCGCGGGCCTACTCCGGCGGTGCCGGGAAGCGGGATCCGCCCGTGACGGACCCCGCGAAGCGCGCCGCGACGCCCGGCAGGTCCGGGGTGACGCGCCCGCCCGGCGGGGCGGCGTCCGGCTGGACGGGGCAGCGGATGAAGACGGCCGAGTCGGCGGCGAGCGCGGAGCAAAGAGCCGCGCGCAGGGCGGGGCGGGTGGTGGCCTCGCGCACCGTCCGGTAGCCGCTGGCGGCCGCCAGGCCGCCCAGATCGGCCCGCCGGCCGGGGGTGGGCTGCCCGCCGGTGGAGGCGTAGACGCCGTCGTCCAGGACGACGTGGACGATCGGCAGGTCCGGGTCCGCCCCCACCGCGAGCAGCGTGGCGGGGTTCATCAGCAGGCTCCCGTCGCCGTCGACGACGACGGTGGTCCGCCCGGAGCCCATGGCGACGCCGGTGCCCACGGACAGGGCCAGGCCCATGGAGCCGGTCATGTAGAAGTGGTTGGGCCGGTCGTCCAGCGCGGCCGCGACCCGGGAGGCGAAGCCGGTGGTGAACACGGTCGGGACGCCGGGTGCGCAGGCCAGCACCTCGGCGATGGCCGCGGACTTGTCGAAGGGCTCATCGAGCGGCTCGTCGAAGGGTTCATCGGGGCGCACGGACTTGTCGGAGGGCACGGTCACGCTTCCCAGTCGAATTCGTCGGGTCGTACCAGCAGGGCGCGGCTGCGGCGCTCCTCCAGGACCGACCGCCGGGCGGCGCGGACCTGTTCGTCGGCCCGCCGGCCGCTGAGGTAGTCGCTCTCGATGCCGAGGCCCGCCAGGATCGGTTCGGTCAGCCGGCCCATCGCGAGGTTCTCCGGCGTCGGGTCGGGCGGCGTCCCGCGCATGCTGACGATCAGCAGCAGCGGGATGCGGTAGGGCACCACCAGGGAGGCCAGGGCGTTGACGGACTGCCCGAAGCCCGAGTTCTGCATCAGCACGGTGGCGGTGCCGCCGGCCAGCACCACGCCCGCCGCCATGGCGACCGCGTTGTCCTCCCGGGCCACGACGTGGTAGTCGGCGCGGTCCTCCAGGGCGGTGAGCAGCGGGGCGAGCACGCCGCAGGGCGTGGCGAAGTACGGGCCCATCCGGTGGGCGACCAGGGCGTCGCGGACGGCGACGGCCGAGGTCGTGGTGGTGGTCGCGGACGTCATGTGCCGGTCCCTTCCGCGGGGCCGGGCGCCGCCTGGCCTGGCGCCGTCCCGATGGCCCGGACGACGGCCGGAACGACGTCGCGGGCGTGGTCCCGCAGGTAGAAGTGGCCGCCCGGGAAGACCCGCTGGTCGAACCCACGGGTCGTCAGGTCGCGCCAGGCGTCGGCGTCGTGGCCGGGCAGGCGCTCGTCCGCGCTTCCCCGGAAGACGGTGATGGGGGTGTCGATCCGCGGCGGTGACGCGCGGTGGTAGCGCTCGATGAGCCGGTAGTCGGCCCGGATCACCGGGAAGAGCAGCTGCCGCAGGTCGGGGTCGTCGAGCACGGCCCGGTCGGTGGCGGAGAGGCTGCGCAGTTCGGCCAGCAGGGCGTCGTCGTCCTTGGTGTGCACGTCCCCCCCGACGTGGCGGTGCGGGGGCCGGCGGCCGGAGACGATCAGCCGCCGGGGCGGGTGGCCCTGGGCGGCGTGGCGCAGGGCCACCTCGTAGCCGACCGCCGCGCCCATGCTGTGACCGAACAGGACGAGGCCGGGCCCGGCCGCCGGGTGCAGCACGGCCGCGATCGCGTCGGCCATCTCCTCCATGGAGTCCACGCAGGGCTCGTCGATGCGGTCGTGCCGGCCGGGGTACTGGACGACGGACAGCTCGATGTCGTCCGGGAGCAGCGGCGCCCAGTCCTGGTAGGCGGCGGCGGTCCCGCCGGCGTGTGCCAGGCAGACCAGGCGGACCGGGGCCGACGGCCGGGGCCGGGGTGTGCGCAGCCACCGGGACGGGTTGCCGGACAGCGCTGTGGTCATGTCGCGTTCCTTGTCGGGCCGGCCGGCGGTCAGACGGGCAGGGCGACCGACGGCAGCGCGCCGTTGCCCTGGATGGTGGTGACGCCCTCGCGGCCGGGCGGCAGGTAGCGCACCAGGCAGCCGCCCGGCTCGCCGTCGAAGAGGAAGGGGCTGAGCACGGGGAAGACCTCGGTCTCGTAGGTGCTCTCGCCGCCGGCCTCCCGCAGCTCCATCCGGTAGGGCACGGGCTCGACGTACTCCTGCGCGATGTACTGCCCGGTGCTCAGCGCGGTGTCCAGGGTCGCCCGCCAGGTCGCGTCGTCGGTGTGGCGGCCGAGGACGACGCCGTGGCTGCCCAGCCCGATGGCCGGCTTGAGGACGAAGTCCTCCCGTTCGGCCAGCAGCAGTTCGGGCAGCGGCCGGACGGTGCCGTGCCGGCTGACCGGCCGGTCGGAGACCGTCCGGGTCCAGGGCAGGTACCGCTCGACGAGGGCGCGGTCCTCGGCGGTCATCCACGGCCGGCCCTCCGACACCCAGCCGAGGACCTTCTTGTTGGCGACGAGGTAGGCGGTCTGGGAGGCGATCAGGAAGCACTCGGCGTCCAGGGCCGTCCGCATCGGCGAGAGGTCGATCCCGAGCCGGGTCCAGTCGTAGATGTTGAAGTGCCGCAGGCCGAGCCGGTAGCGGAGCCCGTTCCCGCCGCCGGCCAGGCCGAGGCCCTCCAGCAGCCGCTCGGGTTCGAAGTACTCCGCCTGCAGCCCGCGGCTGCGCAGCGACTGGACCTGGATGTCGAAGTAGCGCGTGGTGCGCACCGCGTTGAACTCGCGCAGCGCCCCGACGATGGCGACCGCGGGGGGAAGGCCCAGGTCGCGCGCGGCGCGCACGAAGAGCTGGTCCCGTACCGCGAGCGGGTCGGGCGCGGCACCGAAGGGGGCCACGTCGGCGCCGCCGTAGGCGGCCTTCCAGACCGCCGAGTGCACGGAGGTCTCGACGACGCCGCCGATCCCGGAACCGATGTTGAACTCCAGGAACTTGGGGCCGGTCGCGCCGACCGCCACGTCCGGACGGGTCATGCACGTCGCGTACGCCTCTTCGAGCGGCCCGCGCACCCAGAGCGGGTAGTTCGCCTCGACCGCGCCCAGCTCGCGGAGCCTGCCGTGGAAGTCGGGGGCGCTGTCGAGCAGAGCGCGGCGCAGCAGCCGCAGCAACTGCCGGGTGGCGTCGAAGAGTTCGGTGTAGCGGGCCTGCGGCAGCACGACCGGGTTCATCGACGTGGTGTTCGCCGGGTAGTCCAGGTCGTCCAGGGTCCGGGCCAGGTGTTCGGTGAGTTCCGGCACGGCCAGCCTGGACTCGGCCGGCAGCTCCGGGCTGCCGAACCAGTTCTCCTCGGACACGTTCACTGGTTCCCGTCCTCGAATTTCCGCCGGATCCAGCCGAAGAAGGCGTCGGCGAGCGTGGTGAGTTGCGGTTCCGGCAGCACGGTGAATCCGGCGCTGGCCGTGCTCCATTCGTTCAGCACCGGGCCGGAGTCGGTCATCAGCCAGTCGATGCAGAGGTACTCCGCGTCCAGGCTGCGGGCGATCCGGTGGCACAGGTCCTCGACCTGGAGGTGGTCGTCGGTCACCTCGGACGAGCCGCCCTGGCTGACGTTGGCGAGGTAGCCGCCCGGCCGGGGGCGGCGGCTCAGCGAGGTGACCACGCGGCCCTCGACGACGTACACCCGCATGTCCGCGCTGTGCGGCAGGTAGGGCTGGACGATGTGGCCGGTGCCCGTCATCGCGACGAGGTCGATCGCCGAGACCAGCTGCTGGTCGGAGTCGATCTTGAGGACCCCGACGCCCATGCCGAGCTCCCGCGGCTTGACGATGTAGGGGCCGGCGCCCAACTCCCGCTCCACCTCGGGGACGACCCGTCGGGCGAACTTCCCGGGGGGCACCGCGACGGTCCTCAGGGTGGGCACGCCGAGGCCGGCCGCGTGCTGCAGCAGGGCGAGCTTGTCGCGCTCGAGGTAGTCCGGCCCGCTGATCGACCGGTTGAGCAGGACGGAGTCGCTGCCGCGGATCGTCCGGTAGATCGACCGCATGTGCTGGAGGCCCTGCGGCTCCATGCTGAGGTCCTCGACGATGTAGCACTGCCGGGTCTCCAGCAGGTTCTCGCCGCGGTAGCGCAGGACGGGCCCGTCGAGGCAGGAAACCGTGATTTCGCCGGCCCGGAGCGGGCGGAAATCGAAGTCCGCGCGCTTCGCCAGGGGGAGGTAGCGCCGGGTGATGCTTTCCTCGAACCTCAGGGCGTCTTCGAATTCCAGGTCGTCGTCTTGGTAAATCCAATTGATGACGCCGTTCAAGAAGGTCCTCCCCGCGTGACCATGTCACATCCTTTCCTTCGACGACCATGGAACACCATGCGTCCACCGGGGGGCAAGGTGTTCTGTCATGTTCCTGAGACTCGGCGCTGTCGGCAATGTCGCTTTTGACCGGTGACGGTGTCCGCATTGCGGTGGAACCCGGCCCGGGCGTCCCGAAGTGCCGTACCGGAAGCACCCTTGCCAAAGGTTCGGACGTCTGTCATTAATGGCGGTCGACCCGTGCACCACGGCTGCCCGTCGGACTCCGGCCGCCGACATCGAGCCACAACCGCCGATGAGCCTGGCCCCGTCCGACGTCCGGGCGCACGCTGGAGCACCGCCCCGGGACACCGTGACGCGGACGGGTCGTCATCGCGCTTCCTCCGCGCGTCCGCGCCCACCGGGCGGCCTGCCTTTGCCGGGCGACAGACCAGAGTCGAGAGGCAATCCCATGAACCGCGCCCTGTTCGCCCACGAGCTGCTGGAGTCGCAGGCCCACCGGAGCCCCGCGGCGACCGCCGTGCGCGAGGGTGGACTGACCGTCAGTTACGCCGAACTGGACGGACGGGCCAACCGGCTCGCCCGCCTGCTGCGGGAGCGGGGGGTCGGCTCCGGCAGCCTCGTCGCCGTCGCGCTGCCCCGCTCCGCCGAGCTGATCGTCACGCTCTACGCGGTGCTCAAGGCGGGAGCCGCCTACGTCCCCCTGGACGTGGACCACCCGGCGGCCCGGGTCGCCGCCGTCCTCGACGACGCCCGGCCCGTCCTCCTGGTCACCGCCGGACCGTTCGCGCCCGGCACCCCCGTCGCCCGGCTGGGCCTGGACGAGCCGGGGACGGCGCGGGCCCTCGCGGCGCTGCCGGACGGCCCGCTCTCCGACACCGAACGCGGCCGCCCGGTCCGGCCGGAGGACCCGGCCTACGTCATCCACACCTCCGGGTCGACCGGCCGGCCCAAGGGCGTCGCCGTCCCCCACCGGGGACTGGCCGCCTACCTGGGCTGGTGCCTCGACGCCTACCCGGGGCTGTCCGGCGAGGCGCTCCTGCACTCGCCGGTCTCCTTCGACCTCACCGTCACCACCCTCTTCGGCCCGCCGGCGGCGGGTGGCACCATCCAGGTGGCCGACCTGTTCGAGCGGCCCGGCGGTGCGGACGGCGCGGCCCCGGGGGCCGAGGCGGTCCGGCCTCCGGTCACCTTCCTCAAGCTGACGCCGAGCCACCTCGCGCTCCTGGACGCCGTCCCGTCCACCGCCCTGCCCACCGTGGACCTGGTCGTGGGCGGCGAGCAGCTGCTCGGCGAGCAGCTCGACGAGTGGCGCCGGCGCGCCCCGGGCACCACGGTGACGAACGAGTACGGCCCGACCGAGGCGACGGTGGGCTGCATCGTCCACCGGCTGGCCCCGCAGGACGAGCTGCCCGGCGGCCCGGTCCCGATCGGTCGGCCGGCCCCCGGGGTGCGGGCCTACCTGCTCGACGACCGGCGCGAGCCGGTGGCCGACGGCGCGGTGGGCGAGCTGTACGTCGCCGGGGACCAGCTGGCCCTCGACTATCTGAACCGCCCGGAGCTCACCGCGGAGCGCTTCCCCACCGACCCGTTCGGCCCCCCGGGCGCGCGGATGTACCGGACCGGGGACCTGGTCCGGCGCGGCCCGGACGGCGGCCTGGTCTTCGTCGGGCGGGTCGACCACCAGGTGAAGATCCGCTCCCACCGGGTGGAGCCCGGCGAGGTGGAGGCCGTGCTGCTGGCAGCCCCCGGGGTCGCCCAGGCCAGCGTGTGCGCCGCGCCCGGCCCCGGCGGGCTGAGCCTGGTGGCGCACGTGGTCCCCGAGCGCGGTGCGGCCGGGGAGGCGGCGGGGCTGGCCCGGGCCCTGCGGGAGTTCGTCGCGGACCGCCTCCCGGCGTACCTGGTGCCGTCCGCCGTCGTGCTGCTCGACACCATGCCGCTGACCCCCCAGGGCAAGGTGGACCGGGACGCCCTGGTCGCCGCCCTGTCGCCGGAGGTCTGGAACCAGGCACCGGCCCCGGCCCCGGCCCCGGCCCCGGCCGACGAGCCGGCCACCGAGACCGAGCGGCTGCTGGCCGGCCTGTGCGCCGAACTGCTCGGCGTCGACCGGGTGGGCCCGGTCGACAACTTCTTCACGCTCGGGGGGAACTCGCTGCTCGGCATCCAGCTCTCCGCGCGGGCCCGGCGGGCCGGGATCGCCCTGACGCCGACGGACGTCTTCCGGGCCGGCACGGTCCGGAGGATGGCCGCCCGCGCCGACGAGGCCGCGCCCCAGAGCTGACCGTTCACCAACCAAGCGGAGGGAACCGCCGTGCCGCACGACGCATCACCGATCCCGGAGCTCGGGCCGTACACCGGCCGGATCGAGGGCTCCGACGCCACCCGGCTGGCCGTCTACGAGGCCCGCGACGCCGGAGCGGCACCGCCGCAACCCGTCGAGGACTGGGCCGCCGAGCACGCTTCCGCGCTGACGCAGCTGCTCGACACCGTCGGCGCCGTCCTGGTCCGGGGCGCCGTGGCGACCCCCGAGCAGCTCTCGGAGGTCGGCCGGCGCCTCGGCGGCGGGCTCCTCTCCTACACGGAGCGCTCGACCCCGCGCAGCGTCGTCGGCGGGGGCGTCTACACCTCGACGGAGTACCCGGCGTCGGAGACGATCACCCAGCACAGCGAGAGCGCCTACGCGAGCGTCTTCCCGTACCGGCTGTACTTCGCCTGCCTCCAGGCCGCCGAGACCGGCGGCGAGACGCCGATCGCGGACGTGCGCGCCGTCGTCCGGCACCTGCCGTCCGACCTGGTGGACCGCTACCGGCGGCTGGGCGTGGCGTACTCCCGGTCCTACCGCGAGGGCATGGGCCTGACCTGGCAGGAGACCTTCCAGACCGAGGACCGCGCCGAGGTGGAGCAGTACTGCGCCCAGCGCGGCATCGAGATCGAGTGGACGGACTACGGGCTGCGCACCCGGCAGCGCGGCGAGGCCCTGGTGACGCACCCGCGCACCGGCGAGGAGTGCTGGTTCAACCAGGCGCACCTCTTCCACGTCTCCAACCTCCCGGCGGACACCCGGGAGGCGCTGACCGAGCTCTTCCCCGAGGAGGAGCTGCCGCGCGCGGCCTCGTACGGCGACGGGACGCCGATCCCCGACGGCGAGATGGACCGGGTCCGCGCGGCCTACGAGGCCTGCACGTACGCCTTCCCCTGGCAGCGCGGGGACCTGATGGTCGTCAACAACCTGCTGGTGTCGCACGGCCGGCGCCCGTACACCGGCGACCGGCGCACCCTGGTCGCGATGAGCGGCGAGGTCACCGTGGCGCGGCGCCCCGACGGCACCCCGGTCTTCGACGGGAAGGCCCTCGCCTGAGGGCAGCAGGGCCCTGGCCTGACGCGCGCAGGGCCCTGACCGAGGCGGTCAGGGCCCTGCGCGGGAGTTCCGGTCCGGCCGGCTACGCCTCCGGGACGGCGCCACGCAGCCCGCGCAGCCGCACCACCCAGACCACGGCCGCGGCGAGGGTGATCGAGACGACGGCGGTGGCCATGCCGGCCCGGATGCCGGCGGCCACCGTGACGCTGCTGGCCACCAGCGCGCCGAGCGGCACGCCCAGGCCGGAGGAGAGCATCCGCCGGGTGGTGTTCACCCGCCCCTGGAGCGCGGGCGGGGTCACCTCCTGGGAGTAGGTCATCGTGTTGACCACGACGACGAGGTACGCCGAGCCCCACACCGTCAGCGCGGGCACGGCGATCCGCCAGTCGGTGGTGAGGACGACCACGAGCCCGAGCAGCGCGCCCACCGGCAGCACCCAGAGCAGCAGCGGGAAGGCCTCGAAGCGCCGGCGGAGCCTCGGCAGCAGGAGCGAGCCGCCGATGCCGCCGGCGCTCCAGGCCATGAACAGCAGGCCGATCCGCCCGTCGGAGCCGTGGATGCCCAGCACGCGGTCGGCGAAGACGACCAGCTGGCCGACGATGGCGCCCCCGGCGAAGGACTGCAGCGTGCCGACCACGGTCAGCACCCGCAGCGTCGGGTGGCCGGCCAGGAAGCGCAGCCCCTCCCGGACGGACTCCCGCAGGCCGGGCCGTACGGCCGCCGCACGCTCCTCGCGAGCGGCGGCGGTGCCGGTGACGGCCCGGATGAACAGGGCCGACACCACGAAGCTCAGGGCGTCCAGCGCGAGCGTGCCGGCCGGGCGGAACAGCGCGATGAGCGCGCCCGCGAGGGCGTTCCCGGCGATCCGGACGACCGTCTCCGCGCCGTAGATCGCGCTGTTGGCCTGCGCCAGGCTCTCCTTGCCGACGATCTCGGGGACGAACCCGTACACGCCCGCGTCGAAGAAGAGCGAGAGGCTGGACGCCAGGAACGCGACCAGGACGATGTGCCCGACGGTCAGCACGCCCAGCGCCCAGGCGATCGGGACGGAGGCCAGGCACAGCGCGCTCAGGCAGTCCGCCGCGATCATCAGGGCGCGCCGGTCCACCCGGTCCGCGATGGCGCCCGCGACCAGGCCGAAGGCCAGGTACGGCAGGGTGTCGGCGGCCGCCACCAGGGAGACCAGCAGCGGCGACCCGCTCTGCTGGAACACCAGCACGGGCAGGGCCACGGTCGTGATGGCGCTCCCGAGGCCCGACACCGCGCGGGAGGCCCAGAAGTTCCGGAAGCCGGGTGTCCGCCGCAGCGGGGCGGCCTGGGGGGTCGACATGAAGGTCACCGCCTCCTCAGCGCGCGAAGAACGCGTCGAGGTCAACCTGCCGGACCCGGTCCACCCCCGGGGCCTTCGCGGAGAAGTCCAGCCGCGGCGGCCGCTGCCCGTCGTGGAAGTAGACCGCCTCCAGCAGGCCGTCCGCGGTCTCGGCGAGCGTCGGGTTCGCCACCAGGTAGTCCCGCACCTCGGGGGTGTCCCGGCGCGCCCGCAGCCACAGGCGCTTGTCCCCGAAGTGGTTCGGCGGCATGATCACCCGGGTGCCGAAGCGACGCTTCCACTGGAACGTCCCCTTGCTCAGGAAGGGTTCGGTGCCCTGGAAGTCGAGGCGCCGCACGCCGTTCTCGGCGCACCAGCCGATCAGCAGGTGGTAGATCGCCTTGAACGCGCCGCTCTCGTAGTGGGCCGCGTCGCCGCCCCGCACGCCGAGCAGGCGCAGCGTCAGCACGCCGGTGGGCTCGTCCCAGTGGCAGAGCGCGCCGCCGATCCGCTCGCCGTCCTGGGTCAGGACGAACATCCGCCCGGTCCGGAACAGGCACTCGTAGGCGGCGTCCTTGGTCTCCGTCCGTTCGCGGGCGCCGTGCCGCTCGAACATGGTGGGGCGGTAGAGCCGGTCGTAGAACTCGTCGAACCACGCGGGCGAGGTGTTCAGCTCCCAGCCCCACCCGTGCCGTCGCATGTCGCTGTTGAACTTCTGCCGTTCGCGCTTCGATATCGCCTGGCGGGCCCGGTCGGGGCTGCCGTCGAAGTCGATGACGAAGTGCACCCGCATGGGGATGACCAGGGACGCGGTCTTCGGCATCCGGTGCGCCAGCGAGGCGCTGGTGCCGACGATGGCGATGTCCGCGTCCGGTACGCCCTCCGGGGTCCTCAGCTGCCGTCCGGTCACCTGGCCGGTGCGCCGCGCGGCGGCCTGCTCCGCACCGCCCTCGCGGCGCAGCTCGGTGAACTCCAGGGTGTAGGCGAGCCCCTCCTTCAGCCCGGAGTAGCCGACCGACAGGCCGGCGAGGTCCGAGCGGACGGAGGGGAACACGGCGCCCCGGCGGGTGTCCCAGTGGTCCCGGAGGCCGGTGACCAGCGGGTTTCCGCTGTTGCGCCAGTGGTATCCGGCGTGCATGCGCACCCGCTGGGGGAAGCCGGCACGCGGAGCGGGCGGTGCTGTGGGCAAGGGGAGCTCACCTCGGTGCTGAGGGCGGGCGGACGGGTACGGGGGCCGGGGCCGGGTGCGGTCAGGCCCGCACGGTGGAGAGGGCCACCCGGTGGAGCGCCGGGACGTCACCGACCGGGTGGGTGTCGTGGACGCTCAGGCCCTCGAAGTCGCGGACGGCGTAGCTGCCGGAGCCGTGCACCAGGATGTCCTGCTCGGTGATCAGGCCGCGGTCGATCCCGTTGAGCACGCCGACCACCGCCATCACCAGCGACCACTCGCGCAGCTCGCGCGGATCGGCGGGCAGCCGCACCTCCGCCTCGCCGAGCAGGGCGCGCACCTGCGCGTAGCGCTGGAGGCACTCGGCGAGCGAGACGACCAGCCCGCCGCCGCCCTGCCGCTGGATCAGCTCGTTCATCCGGGGCGAGGTCACGGGGTTGCGGGTGTAGAAGGTGGGGTCGAGCGACTCCGCCGGGTCGAAGGTGGCGGCCGGGAAGCGCGGGTCCTGCTGCTGGACGAAGAGCCCGGTACCGGCGTCGCGCGTGTACGCGGGGATCTTCCCCGGGTCGGTCGAGCCGTGGTACAGGCTCAGCACCATGTCCGGCGCCCCGAGGTGCTGGACCAGGAAGTAGCGGGGGTCGGGCGTGCCGGTCCGGTCCGCCTCGGCCAGCCGGGTCCGGCCGTAGGCGTGCCCGAGGAGGCCGTAGGCGCTGGAGACGGCGTGCGCGTGCAGCCGCGGCCGGCCCGCCTCCGCCGGGAAGAACTCCGCCTCGGCGAGCGCGCGCACCACGTCGGCGGCGAGGTAGTTCTCCAGCTGGAGGGTGTACCAGAGGTGGGTCTTGTGGACCTTGGCCAGCTCCTCGGCGTGGGCGTCGACGAACCCCCTGGCGATGTCCTTCACCTCGCCGGGCGTCCGGTCGCCGGCCAGGACCGCGATCGGGTTGCGGGCGCGCAGGTACGGGTCGGTGAACAGCTCGGTGCGGCGCAGCTTGCCGACGGAGCTCTCGGGGACCAGCACGACGATGTTGAGCTGGTGGGCCTCGACCAGGCCGCACTTGATCGCGCGGAGGACCGCGTCGCGCAGCGCGATGGCCTTGTTCGCGGAGGACGGGGTGACGATCGTGACGCTCTCGCCGGTGTCCTGGATGAAGCGGACGGCCCGGCCGACGATGACCAGCGAGGCGAAGGTCTTCGTCGTCATGGTGGCCGGATTGCGCATCAGGTCGAGCAGCGCCAGGCTCCGCCCGTCGTAGGACGGCATCGGCGTGCCGGCGATGTCCGAAACGGAGAGGAATTCCCGGACGGCCGGTGTGAGAAGGGGCAGCTCGACGCCGGGCGTGAATTCGGCGGGATTTCCGTTCCCGCCGTCGGACAACAGGTCTCCCAGCGCCCCCTGGACCTGTTCGTAATAGCGGGAAAGAGCATTGGTGATCAGCATTCGACGCCCCCTCGACGACCTCTACGGCACAGCAGCGGAACGGACTTCCGGGTGGATGCCGACGGAAGCCCGTGCCGCGTGCGTCATTTTCTTCACTTAGGACTCCGAGTCGGGAGCACCGGGCGGATTCCGGAGGATTCGCCGCCTGTCGGACCACCTCGCCGGGCGGCTCCCGCCCATTCGGAATACTGCTGCCTTGGCCGAGGACGGTCAACAAGATCCGCATGTGACGCAGGTAACAGAACCCCGCCCCCGCTCCGCCCCGCCGCGCGCCGCGGCGGGGCGGCCCGCGGTCAGTGCAGCCAGGGCCGGTAGTGCGGGTTGTCCACACAGCCGGACTCGACCAGCGAGGCGGTGGCGCGGTCGACCGGGCAGGCGCGGCGGATGAAGTGCCGGTCCACCCCGCCGGGGAAGGCGACCTCCACCTGGTCGGCGTACTGGTGCCGGTCGCCGATGGTCGCGTTCACGTCGATGCCGCCGGGGGCGTCGATGACGTAGTCCCAGGGCACCTTCTTCCACTTCTTGTACAGCTCGGGGTCGTAGGTGGTGCTGACGAACGGTGAGGGCTGGTTCTTCAGGACGTAACTGGTGATGTCGTGCTGGCCGTTGACGTCCTTGGGGCCGAAGCCCTGCTCGAAGATGACGGACGGGTCGCGGCCGTCCGACCGGAAGAGCGGGTGGCAGTCCTTGCGCCAGTGCGGCGCGGGGGTGATGCGGGGCACGTCCACCTGGCGGTCCACGGCGGCGTACAGCGGGTCCGGGCCCTCCGGGAGGCTCTCGAAGACGACGGCGGGCAGGGTGACGGCCGGTCGGGCGGCGCAGTCCTCGGCGCGCAGCTCGGCCTCGTCGGCGAAGGCGATCCGGCGGCCGTCCAGGAGGATGGCGACGGCCTCGGTGCCGAGTTCGCGGACGACCACACCGTCGCACTGGGGGCCGCTCCACAGCGCCTCCCCGCCGGGGTCGAGGCAGCGGAACGGGGCGGCTTCGGTGGCGGCCGCGGGAGCGGCGGCGGCCAGGCTCCCGGGGGTGAGCACGACGGCACAGGCAAGGGCAACTACACTGGCGGCCATGCGAATTCGCTTGTTGATCACGACCGCTACCCTGGCCGTCCGCGCGCCCCCGGGCAACGTGACTCACTCGATCGAGGGCGTGTCCGCGCTGCCGGTCGACGTTCTCGACCGCCCCGCGGCATGCGGCAGAATGGCGGAAGATCGTTTTCCTGGGAGTCCGTGTGCTGCTGCTCGACCTCGACACCGTGCCGCCCCGTGAGCGGGTGGACGCGTTCCACCACGCGCTGACGGATTCGCTGGTGCCCAACGACGTCGCCCACGAGGAGCCGGAGAGCGGCATCCACGCGCGCATGGAGCTGTGGCGCGTGGGCGGACTGGACTTCTTCGCCACCCGGAACACCGGCTTCGAGGTACGGCGGACGGACCGGCACGTGCGCCACCACCGCAGCAGCCCGATCGTCTCGGTCTCGCTCCAGCCCCGCGGGGTCCACCGGGCCGAGGTCGCGGGCCGGCAGCAGCTCCTGGGCGCGGACGACATCTGCGTCTTCCACGAGCTGTCGCCCCGGGTGTACGGCTGGTCCGGCGACGGGGCGTCCCAGTCCGTCATGTTCGACATGCACCGCCTCGGCGTGCCGGTGGACACGGTGGTGCGGGCCTCGCTGCAGCTGCGCGCGAGCCCGCTCCACGACCTGGTGCTGCAGCACCTGCGCGGGGTGTGGCGCGATCCCGGGCGGCTGGAGGGCGACCCCGGCGCGGAGGCCCTGGCGAACGCCACCACGGAACTCGTCCGCGCCCTGCTGCTCTCGGCCGCGCACGCCGAGCAGACCGTCGAGGCCAGGTCGACGATGGACGAGACCCTGGTCACCCGGATCATGGCCTACGCACGGGCCCACCTCGCGGACCGCGACCTGACGCCGGAGCGGATCGCGGCGGAGCACGCCGTCTCGCTCCGCCGGCTCTACACCCTGCTCAGCGGGGCGGGGATCAGCCTGGAGCAGTGGCTCATCGCGGAGCGGCTCGGCAAGGCCCGGCGCATGCTCGCCGCCGCCCGGTACGACCGGCTGACCGTCGCCGCGGTCTCCGCCCGGTGCGGGTTCAGCAGCCCCAGCCACTTCAGCCGCCGTTTCCAGGCGGCGTACGGGGTGTCCCCGAGCGAGTGGCGGCGGCTCGGCGGCGTGCTCCCCGTCGACGGGCCCGGGTGACCGGCCGGGACGGCGGGCGCGGTCGGGCGCGCACGGTCGGGCGCGCACGGTCGGGCGGGCGCGGTCGGGCGGGCGCGGTCAGGTGTGCAGGGCGGTGTGCAGGGTGTCCGTGATCTGGATGCGCGCCGCCCTGGCGGCCTCCGTGCCGCGAAGCGCGTCGAACAGGACGAAGCCGTGGATCGTGCCGTGGTAGCGCACCGACACCACCGGGACGTCCGCCTGCCGCAGCCGCGCCGCGTACGCCTCGCCCTCGTCGCGCAGCACGTCGGCCTCGGCGGTGACGACGAGCGAGGGCGGCAGGCCGACGAGCCACCGGAGCGGCGCGCGCAGGGGTGAGACCTCGCCCCGGGCGCGGTCCCGCGGGTCCGGCGCGTACTGCCGCCAGTAGTCCCGCATGGCGGCGCGGCTCAGGAAGTACCCCTGCGCGAACCGGCGGAAGGAGGGGGTGTCCAGCGCCGCGTCCGTCACCGGGCAGACCAGCACCTGGTGGCGGAAGCGCGGGCCGCGGCGCCGGCCCGCCACGAGGGTGAGCGCGGCCGCCTGCTGGGCGCCCGCGCTGGCGCCGACGACCGCGATCCTGGCCCCGTCCAGTCCGCACCCCGCGCCGTGCCGGGCGATCCACCGGGCCACGGCGTACGCCCGCTCGACGGCGCCCGGGTGGCGGGCGTGCTCCGGCCCGTCGTACTCGGGGACCACCACGGCCGCGTCCGCGCCGAGCACCAGGTCCACCACCAGCTGCCGGTGCGCGTGGGCGTCGGTCAGCATCCAGCCGAGCCCGTGCAGGTAGAGCACCACCGGCAGCGGCTCGGCGGCACCCGCGGGACGGAGGATCCGCACCCGGACGCGGCTGCCGTCCCGCCCCGGCAGCGCCAGCCACTCCTCCTCCACCTCGTGGTCGTCCCGCCCGCCGCCGTTCCAGAGGGCCGCCATCCGCGCCCGCGCCGCGGCGCCGCCGGCCTGCGCGGCATCGGGCCACGGGCAGGACGCGAGGAAGGCACGGGTCTGCCACTCGAGGACGGGCGCCTCCCCGGGAACTCGACCGTCTTCTTGCACAAGCACTCCTCCCCGGGGGCGGCCCACGGCGACCCGACCGTGCCGTACGACCGGAGCGACCCGACCGGGCGGCACAGCCGGGCGCCGGGCCACCGGAGCAGCCTGGGGCAGTTCCGCACCGGATGCACGACCGCCCGGCGGTCCCCGCAGGCACAGGCAAGAACCGTGCACGGTGGGGCATCGCACCGGTGTCACCGTGGCTCCAGGAGATGCGGGACCGGAGCGGTCCGGGTCCGGGGCCGGCGCGTGCGACGCCGGTACCGGACCCCGGCCCACCGGTCCCGCGCCGCGGAGAGACGACCACGAAGGAGGACTGCCATGACCGGACAGCTGCGACGAGCCTCCGTCGGCAGTGCTGACCTGGGAGAACTGATCGAGGGACTCGCGGAGTCGCTCCAGCGGTCCGTGGCCCTGACCGACCCCTCGGGCAGACACATCTGTTCGAGCCGGCACTTCGACGACGCGGACGGGGCGCGCCTGTTCAGCCTCCTGCAGGGACGGACCAGCAGCGAGGTCGGCCGTCACATCGTGGAGCACGGCGTCCTGCGGTGGTCCAGGCCCGGCTTCCTCCCGGGCCGGGAGGACCTCGGGCTGCTCCCCCGCTACTGCGTGCCGCTGCGGGAACGCGGCCACTTCCTCGGCCTGCTGACGGTCATCGCACCGGAGGCGGCGCTGCCTCCGGAGGCGACCGAGGCCATCGCCCGGGCGACGCCCGCCGTCGTCGGCCAGCTGTACGCCGACCGCCTCGCGGCCGACGCCGACCGGGCCGAGGAGCAGGAGCTGCTGCTGTCGCTGCTGGGCTCCGGCCCCGCCGCGCGCGCCGAGGCCCGGACCCGGCTGCTGGACGGCGCGCTGCTCCCCGACGCCCCCCACGCGGTGGTCACCGTCGTGCAGGTGGCCCGCTCCCGGGTGGCTCCCGGGCAGGTGGCGAGCGCGCTGCACGAGGTGCTGGACGGGTTCCGCCGGACCGGGCCGGCGGCCGGCGGACCGGCGTACGGCACCTTCGCGGTCACCTCGCACCGGGCCGTCCTGCTCCAGCTCGCCGACCGGCCGTTGCCGGAGGAAGCGCTCCGGGAGCAGTCCACGCGCATCCTGGAGGCGCTCGGCGCCCGGCTGGACGCCTCGGCCGATCCCGTCGTCGGGATCGGCGGCCGGCAGGCGGGGCTGGCCGGCGCCCGGACCTCCTACGAGCAGGCGCTCGTCGCGGTGCGCGCGGCACGCCGGATGCCCGGGCTGCAGGGCATCGGCTCCTGGGCGGAGCTCGGCGAGTTCGCGGTGCTCCTGCAGCTGCCGGACCGCGCCCTGACCGAGTCACTGCTCCCGAAACCGCTGCGCGTCCTGCTGGAGTCCGCCAACGGCCCCCGCCTGGAGGCGACCCTGCGGTGCTTCCTCAACCACGCCGGCTCGATCCCCCGGACCGCCGAGGAGCTGCGGATCCACCGCACCTCGCTGTACTACCGGCTGCGGCAGATCCAGGAGGTCACCGGGCTCGACCTGGACAACGGGGCGGACCGGATCGCCCTGCACCTGGGCCTGCGCGTCCGCGAACTCCTGCTCTCGCTCGGCACGTTCGGCGACGGCGGCCCCCCGGAGGGGCGGGAGCGGGGTCGGGCCGCCACGCCGGGCGACGGCCCCGCCGAGCGGACGCGCGGCGCCGATCCGCAGGGCCCGCCCGGTGCGCGCGCCCACCAGGAACGGCGGGTGCCGCCGCAGCGGACGCGCGCCCGGGGCGGTCGGGCC
>NZ_JBEXJK010000090.1:0-24622 GCF_040609095.1 Kitasatospora sp. NPDC004799 | reverse complement strand
GTCCGCGAGGCGACGACCGTCCGCGAGGCGGTCTACCGGCTCGTCACCAACCGCCGGCTCGGCGAGGCCTTCGACCGCGAGGCCCTCGCCGTGCTGTCCGCGCCCGGTCGGCCAGTCGCCGGCCGCCGGGGCGTCGTCGGGGAGGTTGCCGACGGCCATCAGGCGGGCCATCAGCGCGGAGGACGGGCCGGGGGTGCCGGTGCCGCCCAGCAGCTGCTTGACGGCGCGGCCCTCGTCGGCCTCGGCGAGGCACTGCGGACAGGTCGCCAGGTGGGCCTGGACCCGGTCGCGCGAGTCGTGGCCGAGTTCGCCGTCCAGGAAGGCGGAGAGGCGCTCGCCGAGGTGGTGCTCCTCGGCGGCGGGTGCGGCGGGGCGGACGGGCAGCGCGTGCAGCGCGGTGTCCGCGGGCAGGGCCACCGCGGGCAGCACGGGCTCACCGGGTTCGTCGCCTCCGCGACGGCCCGGCAGGGCCCAGCCCCGTCGGGTCGGGGACCGGTCGGACGCCTCCGACCGGCCCGAACCGGACCGGCTGGTTCCGCTCACGATCGCCTCCGTCCGCGCCCGCCGGGCGCGACCGCGGCCTCGACCGCGCCGACGCCGACCGGCACCGGCTCCTCCGAGCCGCCGCGGCGCTCACGGCCGGGGGCCGAGCCGGGGGCGCGGTGCTTGAGCGCGGCGCGCAGGTGCGAGCGGCCGCGGTGGATGCGGCTGCGGACGGTGCCGAGCTTGACGCCCAGCGTGGCGGCGATCTCCTCGTAGGACAGGCCCTCGATGTCGCAGAGCACCACGGCGGCGCGGAACTCCGGCGCGAGGGTGTCCAGGGCGTGCTGCACGTCGGCGTCGAAGTGGGTGTCGCTGAAGTGCTGGGCCGGGCTGGGCTCGCGGGAGGCGAGCCGCTCGGCCGCGTCCTCGCCGAGCGCGTCGAAGCGGATGCGCTGGCGGCGGCGGACCATGTCCAGGAAGAGGTTGGTGGTGATCCGGTGCAGCCAGCCCTCGAACGTGCCGGGGGTGTAGGTGGACAGCGAGCGGAACACCCGGACGAACACTTCCTGGGTGAGGTCCTCGGCGTCGTGCTGGTTGCCCGTCAGGCGGTAGGCGAGCCGGTAGACGCGGGCGCTGTGCGCCTCGACGATCTCCTCCCAGGTGGGCGGAGTCCAGGTCTGCGCGTCGGGACCTTCGGTGAAGGTCGCGAGGGCGGGGGCCTCGGTGGCACCGGCGGCCGGCGTGGCGGCCACGGGCTGGTCCAGGTCGGAGTGCGCAGGCTGGTTCATCACGGGCTTCGGCGTACGGGCCGACGTGGTGCCGCGGAAGTGCCGCCGCACAGGGACGTCGCCCTCGGCCACACCTCCTCGGTCGGCTCTTCTGCCCAGCAGGGCCACCACCATATCCACCTCACCCGTCAAGCCCGGATAAAAGTGCCCGGGCGGTCTTCCGCACCCGGTCCGTCATGACAACGGCCCGCCGCCGTACGCGGTTCCCGGTCGGCCAGTAATCTGTGCCAGGAAATATCGACATCCTTCGGCACCGGGCCGCCACCCGGGGCTCCGGAAGAGGCAGCCATCAGCGAGTTCGGGCCCGCACGCGCGGCCCTCGCCGACACCTACGTGGGCGAGGACGCCGTGCTGACCTACGCCCGGGCGCAGTCCGCGCGGACCGGGATAAGGGCGATCGGGCCGAGCGGCGGGGCCTGCCTGCGGCTGCTGGCGGCCGCGCTGGACGCCAAGGCGGTGGCCGAGATCGGCACCGGCACCGGGGTGTCCGGGGTCTACCTGCTGCGCGGGATGCGGCCGGACGGCGTGCTCACCACGGTGGACACGGAGCCGGTGCGCCAGCAGCTGGCCCGCGAGGCGTACCAGGCGGCCGGGTTCGCGGCC
Organism: Kitasatospora sp. NPDC004799; assembly: GCF_040609095.1. Taxonomy (NCBI): domain Bacteria; kingdom Bacillati; phylum Actinomycetota; class Actinomycetes; order Kitasatosporales; family Streptomycetaceae; genus Kitasatospora; species Kitasatospora sp. NPDC004799. The sequence continues at coordinate 22,748 of NZ_JBEXJK010000090.1, read as the reverse complement.
AACCGCTCCCGGTTCATACCGGGCCGGGCGCTGGAGGTGCTGCCGCGGCTCGCCGACGGCCAGTACGACCTGGTGTTCTGCGACGGCGACCCGGCCGAGTCCTGCGAGTACCTGCTGGAGGCGCTGCGGCTGCTGCGGCCCGGCGGGATGGTCTGCTTCGAGGGGGTCTTCCAGGAGGGCCGGCTGGCCGAGCCGGACCTCCAGGACCCGCAGACCGGCGCGGTCCGGGACCTGGTCCGGGACGTGCGGGAGAGCGAGGCCCTGCTGCCGGCCCTGCTGCCGGTGTCGGACGGGCTGCTCTGCGCCGTCAAGCGCTGAGCGCGGTACCGCGGGCCCCCGGGCCCCGGGGCCGTCCGGAGCCGGGCGTCCCGGGCCGGGAAAACGTGCGGACCCGGGCCGACATGACGTCGTACCCGGGCCCGGCAGCACATCTCCAGGAGATGGCGGGCACCTGCTGCGGTCAGCCGCAGGCCTTCTTCAGGGCCTCGCCGAGGGCGTCGGCCTCGTCAGGCGTGAGCTCCACCACAAGGCGTCCGCCGCCTTCGAGCGGAACGCGCATGATGATGCCCCGCCCCTCTTTGGTGACTTCGAGCGGGCCGTCACCCGTCCGCGGCTTCATGGCCGCCATGCTCGTTCCCCTTCCTGCAACCGCTCAGCTACGCACCGGCAGTCCGTCCACCGCCGGTATCGAACGCATTGATCGGAAGCCATTATCCCGCATTCCACGGGCTGATGACCAACATCACTCTCGGTGCAACCACGGCCGGACCGCCCCCAACCGCCGCAATTCACGTGATAAGCCCCGGCGTGGCGGCGGTGCGGACACCACCGGAAGGTGCGATACCTCACACTCCCCAGGCCCCCGCGTGCTCCGGCATCCTGACACACACGACCGACACCGCCTCGACCCCGGGAGCCCTCACCCATGTCCGATTCCGTCCTGTACGAGCTGGACGGCGGCCTCGCCGTCATCACCGTCAACCGCCCGGAGGCGATGAACGCCCTCGACGTCGCCACCAAGGTCGCGCTGCGCGACACGATGGCCGCCGCGGCCGAGGACCCGGCGGTGCGGGCCGTCCTGCTGACCGGGGCGGGCGAGCGGGCCTTCTGCGTCGGGCAGGACCTGAACGAGCACCTGGCCATGCTGAAGCGGGCCGAGGAGACCGGCGAGGGCGCGCTGCGGACCGTCGCCGAGCACTACAACCCGCTGGTGCGGGCGCTGGCCGGGATGCGCAAGCCGACCGTCGCCGCGGTCGGCGGGGTGGCGGCCGGCGCCGGCGCCTCGCTCGCCTTCGCCTGCGACTTCCGGATCATGTCCGACCGGGCCGGCTTCAACACCGCCTTCGCCGGGATCGGGCTGACCGCCGACTCGGGCGCCTCCTGGACGCTGCCCCGGCTGGTCGGGCACGCCAAGGCGACCGAGCTGCTGATGCTGCCCCGGACGGTCAAGGCCGCCGAGGCGATGGAGCTGGGCCTGGCCACCAAGGTGGTGCCGGCCGGGGAACTCGCCGCCACCGCCCGGGTCTTCGCCCGCGAACTGGCCGAGGGCCCGACCGTCGCCTACGGCGCCATCAAGGAGTCGCTGGCGTACGGCGCCTCCCACTCGCTGGACGAACTCCTCGACAAGGAGGACGAGTTGCAGACGCTGGCCGGCGAGAGCGAGGACCACCGGATCGCGGTGCGCGCCTTCATCGCCAAGGAGAAGCCGAAGTACCTGGGCCGCTGAGGGCGTCGGCGGTACGGGCCGGGCGTTTCACGCGCCCGGCCCGGAGCGGGGGTCAGCGCCCGGCGCCGCTGGTGCGGACGTGGCAGTCCGCCAGGTGGTCGTCGACCAGCCCGCAGGCCTGCATCAGGGCGTAGGCGGTGGTCGGGCCGACGAAGCGGAAGCCCGCCTTCTTCAGCGCCTTCGCCAGCGCCGTCGACTCCGGCGTGACGGCCGGCACCTCGCTCAGCGCGCGGGGGGCCGGCCGGTCCGGGTCGGCGGCGAACTGCCAGATCAGGGCGTCCAGGCCGCCCTCCAGGTCGCGGGCGACCCGCGCGTTGGCGATCGCCGCCTCGATCTTGGCCCGGTTGCGGATGATGCCGGCGTCGGCGAGCAGTCGCTCCTTGTCCGCCTCGCCGAACTCGGCGACCCTGGCGATCTCGAAGCCCGCGAACGCGGCGCGGAAGCCCTCGCGGCGGCGCAGGATGGTCAGCCAGGACAGGCCGGACTGGAAGGCCTCCAGGCAGACCCGCTCGAACAGCGCGTCGTCGCCGTGCACCGGGCGGCCCCACTCGGTGTCGTGGTAGACCCGGTAGTCGTCGGTGGAGTCGCCCCAGCCGCAGCGGCGCAGGCCGTCGGCGCCGAGCACCGCGCCCTCGACCGCGTCCGTCACTGCTCCGTCCCCGGCTTCGCGTCCCGCGGGGTCCGGTCCGCGGGCAGCTGCTCGGCGGGCGCCCCGGCCGGCTCGACCACCTTGGCGAACTGCTCCAGGCCGGGCAGCGGTTCGGCCGCCGGGTCGGGGGCGTCGGTCGCCTCGACCGCGCCGCGCAGGTGGGCGGCGGCCTCCAGCTCGGCGATCCGCGCGTCGCGGTAGGCGAGTTCGGCGCCGAGGCGGTCCAGGACGTCGTCCACCTCGTCCATCCGGTAGCCGCGCAGCGCCATCGGCAGCCGCAGTTCGTCCACGTCCGCCTTGCCCAGCGGGCGGTCCCGCGGCAGTCGCGCGGCGATGCGGTCCGGTGCCGCCTCCGGCATCGAGCCGCCCCCGCCGAGCGCCACCAGGGCGGCACCGCCGACCACCACGGCCATGGCGACCACGATCACCCAGAACACGAGCTGTCCTCCCGAACTCCCGGCCGGTCCGCTATGTGGTGGCAGGTAACCACACTGATCATGACAGCATGGTCCCTTAGTGAGGCCGGGGGCCATCATCGCACCCGTAGGAGCTGTGGAGGAGACATCGGTGGCACTGCGCCTGGGACCGCGGGAATTCGGTGACGACGAGCTGGTGATCATGGCGATCGTCAACCGGACGCCGGACTCGTTCTTCGACAAGGGCGCCACCTTCGCCGACGAGGCCGCCTTCGCCGCCGCGGACCGGGCTATGGCCGAGGGCGCGGCGATCCTGGACATCGGCGGGGTGAAGGCCGGGCCGGGCGACGAGGTCACGGTCGAGGAGGAGCTGCGGCGCACCGTGCCCTTCGTGGCCGAGCTGCGCAAGCGCCACCCCGAGGCGGTGATCAGCGTGGACACCTGGCGGCACGAGGTCGGCGAGGCGGTCTGCGAGGTGGGCGCGGACCTGCTGAACGACGCCTGGGGCGGGGTGGACCCGAAGCTCGCCGAGGTGGCCGCCCGGTACGACGTCGGGCTGGTCTGCACCCACGCGGGCGGCGCCGAGCCCCGCACCCGGCCGCACCGGGTCGGGTACGAGGACGTGATGGCGGACATCCTGCGGGTGACGGTCGGCCTGGCCGAGCGCGCGGTGGAGCTGGGCGTGCGGCGGGACGCGGTGGTCATCGACCCGGGGCACGACTTCGGCAAGAACACCCGGCACTCGCTGGAGGCCACCCGGCGGCTGCCGGAGATGACCGCGACCGGCTTCCCGGTGCTGGTCTCGCTCTCCAACAAGGACTTCGTCGGCGAGACCCTGGACCGGCCGGTGAACGAGCGGCTGCTCGGCACCCTGGCCACCACCGCGGTCTCGGCCTGGCTGGGCGCCCAGGTCTACCGGGTGCACCAGGTCGCGGAGACCCGCCAGGTGCTGGACATGGTCGCCTCGATCCGGGGCACCCGCCCCCCGGCGGTCGCCCGCCGGGGGCTGGCCTGAGGGCCCTCTCACGGCGCTCGGCTCGCCTCCGGGGCGCTCCTGACCCGGTCGGCTCGCTCGCGCGGGCTCGCGCGGGCTAGATCTCGCCGGCGGGCCGGCGGGCGTCGGCGAGGATCTTCATGACCTCGTCGATCTCGTCGGTGATGTGGAACAGCTCCAGGTCGTGCGGGGCCGCCTTGCCCTGCGCGACCAGGGTGTTCTTCAGCCACTCGTAGAGGCCGCCCCAGTACGCGCTGCCGTAGAGGATCACCGGGAAGCGGGTGACCTTCTTCGTCTGGACCAGGGTGAGCGCCTCGAACAGCTCGTCCAGCGTGCCGAGGCCACCGGGCAGGACCACGAAGCCCTGGGCGTACTTCACGAACATCGTCTTGCGGACGAAGAAGTAGCGGAAGTTCAGCCCGAGGTCGACGAACTCGTTGAGGCCCTGCTCGAAGGGCAGCTCGATGCCGAGCCCGACGCTGAGGCCGCCGGCCTCGGAGGCACCGCGGTTGGCGGCCTCCATCGCGCCCGGGCCGCCGCCGGTGATCACCGCGTAGCCGGCCTCGGCGAGAGCCCGGCCGATCTCCACGCCCGCCCGGTACTCGGGCGAGTCGACCGGGGTCCGGGCGGAGCCGAACACGCTGATCGCGGGCGGGAGTTCGGCGAGGGCGCCGAAGCCCTCGACGAACTCGGAGGTGATCCGCAGCACCCGCCACGGGTCGGTGTGCAGCCAGTCGGTGGGACCGGTGGTGTCCAGCAGGCGCTGGTCCGTGGTGCTCGTGCCGACCTGGTCCCGGCGCACCAGCACCGGGCCCTTCTGCTTCTCGGGCCAGGCCTTCTTCTTCCGCGGCACCCCGACCTGCTCGGGGCCGTGACCGTAGTGCTTCTCGTCTCCTGTGCCTGTCATGACGAAACCCTACGCCCGCCCTCCCCCGTTTTCAGGCAACGGGGGAAGGTCGGTTGGGCATCCGGAGGATGGCGTTCGGCCGCTGATCGGACGATCGACGCGGCGCGCGGCTCAGCTGGTCAGCCAGGCGCGCAGCCGCTCCTCGGCCTCGGCGATGGCGCTCAGCGAGCAGCACTCCTCGCGCTTGTGCGCCAGGTCCGGGTCACCGGGGCCGTAGTTGACCGCCGGGACGCCGAGCGCGCTGAACCGGGCGACGTCGGTCCAGCCGAACTTGGCCCGGGCCCGTCCTCCGGTGGCCTCCAGGAAGGCCCGGGCGGCCGGCTGGGAGAGTCCGGGCAGGGCGCCCGCGGCGAAGTCGGTGACGGTCAGCTCGAAGCCGTCGAAGACCTCGCGCACGTGCTTCTCCGCGTCCGCGACGCTGCGGTCCGGCGCGTAGCGGAAGTTGACCGTGACGACGCACTCGTCCGGGATCACGTTGCCGGCCACGCCGCCGTCGATCCGGACCGCGTTCAGGCCCTCGCGGTACTCCAGGCCGTCGATCTCCACCCGGCGCGGACGGTAGTCCGAGAGCCGGGTGAGCACCTCGGCGGCGTGGTGGATGGCGTTGTCGCCGAGCCAGCTGCGGGCCGCGTGGGCGCGGACGCCGGTGAGCCGCACCTGCGCCCGCAGGGTGCCCTGGCAGCCGCCCTCGACCATGCCGCCGCTGGGCTCCATCAGCACCGCGAAGTCGCCGGCCAGCCACTCCGGGTGGTCCTTGACGAGGTGGCCCAGGCCGTTGCGGCTGGCCTCCACCTCCTCGCAGTCGTAGAAGACGAAGGTGAGGTCGCGGTTGGGCTCGGTGAGCGTGGCGGCGAGGCGCAGCTGGACGGCGACGCCGGACTTCATGTCCGTGGTGCCGCAGCCGTAGAGCAGGTCGCCCTCGACGTACGAGGGGAGGTTGTCGGCGATCGGCACGGTGTCCAGGTGGCCGGCCAGGACGACGCGCTCGGACCGGCCCAGGTTCGTCCGGGCGACCACGTTGTTGCCGTGGCGGTCCACGGTGAGGTGCGGGTAGCCGCGCAGCGCGGCCTCGACGGCGTCGGCGAGCGCCTGCTCGTCGCCGCTCACCGAGGGGAAGTCGACGAGCCGGGCGGTCAGCGTCCCGCCGTCGAGAGTGAGGTCCAGGGGCGTCGGATTCGGGCTGCTCATGGGCGCCAGCCTAGTGCGACCGCTGCGGCGGCCCGCGACACGGACCGGGTACCCCGCCCCGGGGCCGGTGCTCACGGGCGAGCGGGCGAACCCCGCCCGGCATGCCCGGAGGCGAGCGGGCGAACCCCCGCCCCGAGCCGAAGGGGCGCGCCGGTGCCGAAAGGGAGAGCGCGAGGGAGCGACGTAGGAGCGAGGGAGCGCCGACCGTCGGCGCCGGGTCGGAGCGTCCCGGAGGCGAGCGGGCGAATAGCAGCAACCGGGGGGCGCCGCACATCCGTCCGAGTGGGTACGGTGTCGGATCAAGGTGCAGGCGCGAGAGGGGCGACGGTGGCCAGGAGAAGGAGCAGCGCGGAGCTGGGCGACGAAGAGGAGCCCACTCGCCGCCGCGGGCCGCTGCGCGCCCTGCTGATGGTGATCGTCGGGCTGCTCGGCCTGGCCCTGGTCGCCGGTCTGGCCGTGGTCGGGATCTGGTGGTTCGGCTTCAAGCCCGGCGTGTCCGAGGAGTGCTCGGTGAAGACCGCGGCCGGCAACGGCACGCTGGAGCTGCCGCAGGCCGCCAACGCCGCGACGATCGCCGCCGTGGCGCGCTCGCGCGGCCTGCCGGACCGGGCCACCACGATCTCGCTGGCCACCGCCATGCAGGAGTCCAAGCTGCGCAACCTCGCGGGCGGCGACCGGGACTCGATCGGCCTCTTCCAGCAGCGGCCGTCGATGGGCTGGGGCACCCCGGCGCAGATCTCCGACCCGGTGTACGCGACCAACAAGTTCCTGGACGGCCTGGTCAAGGTCCCCGGCTACACCCGGATGCCGCTGACCGACGCCGCGCAGACGGTGCAGAAGAGCGGCTACCCGCAGGCCTACGCCAAGCACGAGACCAAGGCGACGCTGCTCACCTCGGCGCTGGCCGGCCGGGAGCCCGCCTCGTTCTCCTGCGTGGTGCACGACTACGCCAAGCCGGACCCGGCGGACTCCGCCTCCGCCACCCCGGGCGCCGCCGCGACCCCCGGCGCCACCGCGGCCCCGGCCGCGGCGCCGGACCGGGCCCAGGTGCTGTCCGACAAGGTGCGCCGGGACTTCGGCCGCACGGTGACCCCGGCGACCGGCTACACCTCGACCATCAAGGGCGCCGAGAACGCCGTCTCGCTGACCCCGGACCCGGCGACCACCGCGCTGACCTCCTCCGCGGACGCCGGGGCGGACGGCGGGGTGAGCGCCGAGCGGGCGAGCGGCTGGGAGGTCGCCCACTGGGCGGTCGCCCAGGCCCAGCAGCTGGGCATCGCGACGGTCGCCTACGACGGGAAGATCTGGCGCAAGTCCAAGTCCGAGGACGGCTGGCAGACCCAGACCTCGGGGACCTCGACCAAGCTCGTCCAGGTCACCCTGGCCCCGGCCGACAAGGGTTGACGCACAGGCGTTCGGGTTGCCGCCGACCGGGTGATTCCGGTCAACCCCGGTGGACCGACCGCCCGTTCCGGCGACCCCGGGTGGAGAACCGTCACTCCCCTTGGCCGGGGCCGGTTCGACGGCGTCCGACCGGGCCCGGCGAACGGCCCGCCAGCGGTCGTACGATCCGATGGTCGGTCAGGAAGCTTCCTTGCACCGATCGAAACCTTCTGGCTTCTCAAGCGGTAACAACGTCGTCCGCCCGGTCGTCCACGCCCGGTCCCTAGGGCGGACGGGACGGACCCAGACCCCTTCGAGGAGCCCCATGTCTCACCCCCTCACGCGCCGGATCGCCCAGGCCGCGCTCGTCGTGGCCGCCGGAGCGACCCCGCTGGTCGCGGCCGGCTCCGCGTCCGCCCTGGGCGGGGACGCCCTGCTGCCCAAGAGCGACCTCGCGGCACCGCTGGGCCAGCTGACCAACACCGACACCGGCTCGACCCTGCAGCACACCACCCACCAGCTCGGCCAGGCCGCCGGCACCACCGGCGCGGCCACCGTCGCCGCGGGCGTACCGGCCTCCGCGGACGCCGCCGGCAGCATCATCGCCCAGCAGCTGCCCGAGGCGAACGAGAAGGCGGGCTCGCTGACCGCTCCGGTCGACGAGACCGCCGCGACCGCCGGCCAGCTCTCCGCCGTCACCCCGAAGGTCGCCTCGGCCCTGGCCGGCAAGCTCGGCGAGGCCGTCACCGGCAAGAGCGCGGGCACCCGCAGCGCCACCGCCGACGCCGGTCCGCTCGGCGGGCTGACCCAGACCGGCTCGGTCACCCAGGCCCTGCCGGGCGCCGAGACGCTCACCGGCGCCGTCCCCGGCGGCACCGCCGTCGCCGACGCCCTGCCGGTGGGCGCGGTGCAGCGTGCGCTGCCGCTCGGCTCGGTCGAGCGCGCCCTGCCGGCCGACCTGCCCGCCACCGACGTGCTCGGCCTGGCCGAGCACGGGTCGGCCAACCGCCTCGGCGGCGCCGACCTCGGCTCGAACAACCCGCTGTCCGGCCTCACCGGCGCGCTCGGCCCGCTCGGCGGCCTGCTGGGCGGCCTCAACGGCGGCAACCTCAGCGGCGGCCTGCCGCTGTAACCCCCGCTTCCACCACCCCCCGGTCGCCGGGAGGAACCCGTTTCCCGGGAGGAACCCGTTTCCCGGGAGGAACCCGAAGGGGGCCGGTGTCCGTGACACCGGCCCCCTTCGCCGTACCGCCCCGCGGGGTCGCGGTCAGCGCGCCGCGCCCAGCCGCTCCACGGCCGCGGCGACCCGCTCGTCGGTCGCCGTGAACGCGACCCGCACGAAGCGGTCGCCGGCCGGCCCGTAGAAGTCGCCGGGCGCCACCAGGATGCCCAGCGCGGCCAGTTCGGCCACCGTCTCCCAGCACGGGCGGTCCTGGGTCGCCCACAGGTAGAGGCTCGCCTCGGAGTGCTCGATCCGGAAGCCGTACGCCTCCAGGGCCGCCCGCAGCGCCGAGCGCCGGGCCGCGTACCGCTCGCGCTGCTCGGTCACGTGCGCGTCGTCCGCGAGGGCGGCGACCGTCGCCGCCTGAACCGGCGCCGGCACGATCATGCCGCCGTGCTTGCGCACCTCCAGCAGCTCCTTGACCACCACCGGGTCGCCCGCCACGAAGGAGGCGCGGTAGCCGGCCAGGTTGGAGCGCTTGGAGAGCGAGTGGACGGCCAGCAGGCCCTCGTGGCCGCCGCCGCAGACCTCCGGGGCCAGCACCGAGACCGGGTCGGCCTCCCAGCCCAGCTCCAGGTAGCACTCGTCGCTGACCAGCAGCGCCCGGTGCTCGCGGGCCCACTCGACGGCGCGGCGCAGCTCGTCCGCGCCCAGCACCCGGCCGGTCGGGTTGGACGGCGAGTTCACCCAGAGCAGGCGCACCCGGGAGCCGTCCAGTTCGTCCACCGAGTCGTACTCGACCGGCTCGGCGCCGCACAGCCGGGCGCCCACCTCGTAGGTCGGGTAGGCCAGCCGCGGGTAGGCGACCTGGTCGCCGGGGCCGAGGCCGAGCTGGGTCGGCAGCCAGGCCACCAGCTCCTTGGAGCCGACGGTCGGCAGCACGGCCTGCGGGCCGATCTCCGCGCCGAGGCGGCGGTGCAGCCAGCCGGCGATCGCCTCGCGCAGCTCCAGCGGGCCCCAGACGGTCGGGTAGCCGGGCGTGTCGGTGTGCGCGGCCAGCGCCTTCTGGATCACCTCGGGGACCGGGTCCACGGGGGTGCCGACGGAGAAGTCGCAGAGCCCGCCGGGGTGGGCCAGGGCGGTCTTCTTGTACGGCTCCAGCTTGTCCCAGGGGAAGACCGGGAGCTTGTCCGAAACGCGACGCGCCGCCCCCGGGTGGCCCGGGAACGGCGCGCGCGTGCTGTTGGTGCTCACAGCTGAATTGCCACCGATCGTCAGTGGTCGGCGTTCTGCGGCGGCAGAGCGGCGATGAACGGGTGGTCACGCTCGATCAGGCCGAGCTTCGAGGCACCACCGGGCGAACCCAGGTCGTCGAAGAACTCGACGTTCGCCTTGTAGTAGTCCTTCCACTCCTCCGGGGTGTCGTCCTCGTAGAAGATCGCCTCGACCGGGCAGACCGGCTCGCACGCGCCACAGTCGACACACTCATCCGGGTGGATGTAGAGCGATCGCTCGCCCTCGTAGATGCAGTCAACCGGGCACTCTTCGATGCACGCCTTGTCCTTCACGTCGACACAAGGCTGCGCGATGACGTAGGTCACGCTGTCGTTCCTCCTCGGAAGGGCCTGGTGGCCCGTTCTGTTCTGCTGCCGTGCGCGGTGAGCGCGGCGTCGTCGATGCCCGCCCCTAGTATCGCGGGTCGGAGACCGCAAATGCACAGGAGGTGGCCAGATGGCGACGGACAACCCGGTCGGCGACCGTCCGGAGGTCCGGATAGACCGCTCTGACGTGGGACGACGCGTGTCCGTCCGCCGCCTCGCGGAGTTCGTGGACGACCGTCCGGTGTTCCGTGATTCGATCGGTGTGCTCACATCGTGGGACGATCATGGGTTGACGGTCGCCCCTCGCTCGGGCGATCCGGTGTTCTTGCCGGAGAAGCTGCTGGTCGCGGGCAAGGTCGTGCCGCTGTTTCCGGCCCGGCGCGCGCTCTTGCCGGTCGCCGGGCCGGCCGAGCTGCAGCGGATCGCGGCCCGCGGCTGGCCGGCCGTCGAGCAGGAGCCGCTCGGCGAGTGGACGCTGCGCGCGGCGGCCGGGTTCACCCGGCGGGCCAACTCCGTCCAGGCGCTCGGGGACCCGGGGCTGCCGCTGCCTCAGGCGCTGGCGGCCGTCCGCTCCTGGTACGCGGCGCGCGGGCTGCCCGCGTACGTCGAGGTGGTCTCCCCCGGCTCGCCGGAGGCGCTGGTCGCCGAGCTCGACCGGCTCGGGGTCCGGTACGCGCCCACCCTGGTGCTCACCGCCCCGCTGGCCGGGCTCGCCCGGGCGGGCACCGGCACCGACAGGGTGCGGCTGGCGCGGACCGCGGACGCCGGGTGGCTGTCGGCGTACCGGCGGGTGAGCGGCGACCCGGCGGTGGAGGAGGCGGCCCGGCAGGTGCTGCACGGCGGGCCCTCGGTCTGGTTCGCCACCGTACCGGGCGCCCCCGGGCAGCCGCCGCTGGCGATCGGACGCTGCGTCATCGACGGGGACTGGGCCTGCTTCGGCGCGATCGAGGTCCAGCCGCACGCCCGGCGGGCCGGGCTGGGCACGGCGGTCATGGCGGTGCTCGCCTCGCGCGCGGCCGAGGAGGGGGCGCGCGGCGGCTACCTGCAGGTCGAGGCGGAGAACACGGGGGCGATCGCGCTCTACGAGGGGCTCGGCTTCACGACCGGTCACACTTACCACTACGCCCTCCTTCCCCAGGGGTAGCCGCCAGGACGTACCGTTCATCCACCCGTCCGTCCGCAGCCCCGTCCCTCCCCCGCAGCCTTGTCCATCCCCGCAGCCCCGTCCGTCCGCCGTACGAAAGCCGTCGCCGTCACCGTGACCGAGCAGAGCAGAGACCGCTTCCGGACCGCCGCCCGCGCCGAGCAGCCCGACCCGGTGCTGCTGTGCCTGCTCGCCGCCGCCGAGCACGGCATGGTGCCCGACCCCGGCGACCCCGGCGAACCGCCGGGCGTGGACGCGCTGCTCGCCGCCTGCGAGGCCGCGCTGGAGCGGCACGCGGCGGCGGTCCGGCAGGCGGTCGCCGAGCGGGCGCCCACCGGGCCGGAGGAGACCGCCGCCCTGCTCGCCGCGGTGCTCGGCGGGCGGGAGCGCTTCCACGGGCGGCAGTCGGACTACCGGCGGCTGGAGTCATCGCTGCTGCCCGAGGTGCTGCGGCGGCGGCGCGGGCTGCCGATCACGCTCTCCCTGGTGTGGATGGCGGTCGGCCGCCGGGCCGGGCTGACCGTCCACGGCGTCGCGCTGCCCGGCCACTTCATCGTCGCGGTCGGCGGCCCGGCGGGCGGCGAGGAGTACGTCCTGGCCGACCCGTTCCACGGCGGGCGGCTGCTCGACCCGGAGGACGTCGAACGGCTGGTCGCCGCCGCCGGCGAGGAGTTCACCCCCGCGATGCTCACCCCGGCCCAGCCGCTGGAGATCGTGCTGCGGGTGCTCGGCAACATCCGGGTCTGGGCCGCCGACCGCCCCGAGCACGCCCGCACCCAGCTCTGGGCCACCGAACTCGCCCTGCTGCTGCCCCGGCACCCCGCCCAGCTGCGCCTGGAACGGGCCGAACTCCTCGTCCGCACCGGGGACTTCCTCGGCGGCTCGGCGGAGATGGACGCCTACGCGCAGATCCTGGACGCCTTCGACCCGGACACCGCCGCCAAGGTCCGGCAGGAGGCCCGGGCGGCCCGGCACCGGCTCAACTGATCAGCTCCCCTAGAGCCAGCCCTTCTCACGGGCGATCCGGACCGCCTCGGCGCGGTTGCGGGCCTCGGTCTTCTGGATCGCCATCGACAGGTAGTTGCGCACCGTCCCCTCGGACAGGTGCAGCCGCCGGGCGATGTCCGCGTTCACCGCGCCGTCGGCGGCCGCGCCGAGCACGTCCCGCTCGCGCGGGGTCAGCGGGTTGGCGCCCTCGGCCAGCGCGGCGGCGGCCAGCGCCGGGTCGATCACCCGCTCGCCGCGCAGCACCCGGCGGATCGCCTCCGCCAGCTCGGCGGCCGGCGCGTCCTTCACCAGGAAGGCGTCCGCCCCCGACTCCATCGCCCGGCGCAGGTAGCCGGGCCGGCCGAAGGTCGTCGCGATGACCACCTTCGTCCGGGGCGCCCGACGGCGCAGCTCGGCGGCCGCCTCGATGCCCGTCATCCCCGGCATCTCGATGTCCAGCACGGCGACCTGCACGTCGTTCGCCAGCACCGCCGCCACCACCTCGTCCCCGCGGCCGACCTGCGCGACGACGTCGATGTCCCCCTCCAGCCCGAGCAGCGCGGCCAGCGCCTCCCGGACCATCCCCTGATCCTCGGCGAGCAGCACGCGGATCGAGGCCCCGTTGTCAGTGTCGTTCATGGCCACGACCCTAGGCCCTGCCCGGCCGGACAGGACCTGGAGGGGAACGGGGTTGAGTCTCCCGTAGGGGGAGACGCCACAGTGGAGCCCATGGACGGCAGCGACACGCTCTACTCGATCGGCGACCTCGCCCGGCGCACCGGACTCACCGTCAAGACCGTGCGGTTCTACGCCGACACCGGCCTGGTCCCGCCCACCGAGCGCACCGCCGCCGGCTACCGGCGGTACGACGTCCACGCGCTCGCCCGGCTGGACCTCGTCCGCACCCTGCGCGAACTCGGGCTCGACCTGCCCGCGATCCGCCGGGTGCTGGAGCGGGAGGCCCCGCTGCGCGAGGTCGCCGCCGCGCACGCCGAGGCGCTGGAGGTGCAGATCCGCACCCTCCGGCTACGCCGGGCGGTGCTGCTCGCCGTCGCCCAACGCGGTTCCACACCCGAGGAGATGAGACTCATGCACAAGCTCGCCAAGCTCTCCGACGCCGAACGCCGGCGCCTGGTCCACGACTTCATCGACGAGGCCTTCGGCGGCCTGGACGCCAACCCGGAGTTCGTCGCCATGATGCGTTCCGCCATGCCCGAACTGCCCGACGAGCCGCGGGCCGAGCAGGTCGAGGCCTGGGTCGAGCTGGGCGAACTCGTCCAGGACCCGGACTTCCGGGCGGCGGTACGGAGGATGGCCGAGCACCAGGCCGCCGAGCGCGCCGACGGCGACCGCGGCGGCCTGCACACCGAGCTCACCGCAACGGTGACCTCGCGGGTCCGGGCCGCGCTGGCCGCCGGCACCGCCCCCGACTCCGCCGACGCCGACCCCGTCGTCGACGCCCTCACCGCCGCCTACGCCGAGGCCTTCGGCCGTCCGGACGACGCCGCGCTGCGGCAGTGGCTGTTCGACCGCCTCGGGACGGCCGACGACCCCCGCGCCGAGCGCTACTGGCAGCTGCTGGCCACCATCAACGGCTGGCCGGCCCAGGAGAGCCTGCGGGACGTATTCGAGTGGTTCACCCGGGCCCTGCGGGCCAGACTGTCGGGATGCTGACCCTGGAACCCCTGCGCCCCGACCACGCGGAGGCGCTGCTCGCCTTCGAGCGCGCCAACCGCGCCTACTTCGCCCGCAGCGTCCCGGACCGCGGCGACGCCTACTTCGCCGGGTTCGCGGAGCGCCACGCCGCCCTGCTCGCCGAACAGGCCGAGGGCACCTGCCGGTTCCACGTGGTCCGCGACGCGGCGGGCGAGCTGGTCGCCCGGGTCAACCTCGTCGACCTCGCCGACGGCGGCGCCGAGCTCGGCTACCGGGTGGCCGAGGCCGCGGCCGGCCGGGGCGTCGCCACCGCCGCCGTGGCCGAGGCCTGCCGCCTCGCCGCGACCGCCTACGGCCTGAGCTTCCTCACCGCCGTCACCACCGTCGACAACCCCGCCTCCCAGGCCGTCCTCGGCCGGAACGGCTTCGCGTTCCGGTACGAGTTCGTCCTCGACGACCGCCCCGGCCTCGCCTACCGCCCCGGCCTCGCCTACCGCCGCGACCTCGCCGACCTGGGCTGACCCGAGCCGACCTGGGCCGACCACCCCGCCGCACGGGACCGGACCGACGGCCGACGGCCTACGGCAGCCAGCGCCGGGCGGCCTCGACGCTGTCCGCGATGCCGGTGTTGAAGGCGATGGCGGCACCCGGGGCGTGGCGGCGGACGAGGTTGACCACGAGCTCGAACAGGGGCAGCGCCGGTTCGGGCTTGCGGATGCCGCCGCCGATGACGACGACGTCCCAGTCCCGGCTGGTGAGCGCCGCCACGGCGGCGGCCTCGGCGGTGTCGTCGGGAGCGACCAGCCCGGTGGCGGCGTCGACGCCGAGCTCGGCGAAGCGGGCCAGCTGGGCGTCGAGGGCGGCCACCATGGCGTCGCCGTCCACGCCGGGTATGGTGCGCGGGTCGTAACCGAGGATGAGAACGGAGGACATGCCCGGTACGACGCCCGGACCGGTCGGCCGGTTCCCGGACGACCGGCCGAACTGCCGCCCCGCTAAAGGGGTTTCGCCACCGGCGCGGCCACCGTCCGCAGCGGCACCGAGGCCCGCAGCCGGAAGCCCCGCCCGCGCTCCGCCGGCCCGGTCTCCAGCCGCCCGCCGACCAGCGCCAGCCGCTCCTCCAGCCCGGACAGGCCGTTGCCCGGCTGGGACTTGCCCGGACCGTGCCCGTTGTCGGTGATCTCCAGGACGGCGCGGTGCTCGCCGTTCGCCTCCCAGCTCTCGTCCGCCGTCACCGTGCAGACCGTGGCGCCCTCCCCGTGCCGGACGACGTTGGTGACGGCCTCGCGCAGCGCCCAGGCCAGCGCGCCCCGCTCCTCGTCGGCCAGCGACGGCCAGGCGTCCACCAGCTCGGGCGCGGCCTCCAGCCGCACCTGCGCGGCGGCCAGCGCGGTACGGGCGGCGGCCAGTTCGACCGGCAGGGTCGGGCGGCGGAAGCCGGTCACCGCCTCCCGGACGTCGATCAGCGACTGCCGGGCGACCTGCTCGATCTCGGCGACCTGCGCCCGCGCCGCCTCGTCCTTGCCGGCGTCCATGAACCGCCCGGCCAGCTCGCTCTTCAGGGTGATCAGCGACAGCGAGTGCCCGAGCAGGTCGTGCAGGTCGCGGGCCAGCCGCAGCCGCTCCTCGGAGGCGGCCAGGTGGGCGACGGCGGCCCGGGCCTCGCGCAGCTCCTTCATGGTGGAGACCAGCCGCTGCAGACCGGTCATCGCGATGCCGGAGAGGAAGGCGCTGAGCGCGAAGGTGGCGATGTTGTCGACGCCGGCCCCGATGCCCGCCCCGACCGCGGCGGTGAGCACCGCCATGGCGAGCAGCGCGCGCAGCGCGTACCGGACCGGCGCGATGATCGCGACGCACACCGAGGCGTAGATGAACAGCGTCAGGAAGGCGGAGCCGAGGACGACCGAGGCGGCGATGGCCAGCCCGACCATCGTCGTGACGACCACCAGGCAGGCCCGCGGCCGCATCCCGGCCTGGGAGCGGAAGATCACCAGCAGCACGTAGGCGACCACGAACACGGCCAGGCAGCACCAGCCGAGCACCGTCCCGGCGGTGCTGTGGCCGCCCCTCAGCAGATCGCCCGCCGGGTACGCCAGGTAGAGCATCCACAGCATCATCCAGGCGACCTTGACCAGCAGCTGCCGCCTGCTCTCCACCGGGGAGCCGGGCACGTTCATGAACGACGCGCGCGCCACGCCCACCTCCGGCGGTTCGTCGGGGCGGTGGGCCTGGCGCGCGTCAGTCATGTCGATCATCATGCCTGGCGGGTGTCGCGGCGGTACAGCGCCGCCGCGGCGGCCGCGAACACCACGAGGAAGCCGGCCAGTCCGACCACCGCGACGGTGTCCACGGAGTGCCCGGGCTGCACGAACGCGGCCAGCTTGTTGTACAGGTACACCGGGTTGAACCGGGCGTACTTCTCCAGCGATCCGCTCACCGGGAACCAGGTGCCGCCGAGCAGCGCCATCGCCATGTAGGTGATCATCACGATGGTCTGCACCGCGTCCGGCGCCGCCGCGTACCCGAGCGCCACCCCGAGCGCGGCGAAGACGAAGCTGCCCAGCCAGAGCGCGGCCGCCAGGCCGGTCCACTGCGCCGCGGTGAGCGAGACCCCCTGGCTCGCGCCGACCGCGAAGACCACCAGGATCGCCGGCAGCGTGGTCACCGCGCTCGCCGCGATCTTGCCGACGGTGTACGCCCGGCCGGGCAGCGCGGTCAGCCGCAGCTGGCGCACCCAGCCGCTCTTGCGCTCCAGCGAGATCCGCTGCGCGCTGTTGGTCAGCACGGCGCCGACCGCGCCGAAGGTGGCCATCGAGACCATGAAGTAGGTCTTCACCGGCAGGCCGCCGGCCAGCTTGGTGGAGTCGTAGGCGTGGATGAAGAAGAAGTACATCAGCGCCGGGTAGGCGATGGTGAAGAGCAGGTAGCGCCGGTTGCGCAGGGTCCGCAGGACCTCCAGCTCGATCAGGGTGGTCATCGCACGCTCTCCTTGTCGGCGCTCTCGGCGCTCCCGGTGCGGTCCTCGCGGTCCTGCTCCCCGGTGATGGTCAGGAAGGCCTGCTCCAGTCCCACGCCGGTGACCTCCAGCCCGCGCGGGTACAGCCCCGCCCGGTAGATCCCGGCCACGCAGCCGTCGGCGTCCGCGGTCCGGATCCGCACCGTCCGGACCCCGGGGACCCGCGCGGTGACGTCCAGCGACTGCACGCCCGGCAGGGTGCGCAGCGCCCCGTCGTCGTGGAACCGGCCGTCCGCGTCGTGGAGTTCGAAGGCGATCCGGCGGGCGCCGGCCCGCGCCTTGATCTCCGCCGAGCTGCCGTCGGCGATCAGCCGCCCCCGGTGCAGCACCAGGACGCGGTCGGCGATGGAGTCGGCCTCCTCCAGGTAGTGGGTGGCGAACAGCACCGTGCGCCCGGCGTCGGCCTGGGCGCGCATGCTCGCCCAGAACGACTGCCGCACGCTGACGTCCATGCCGGTGGTGGGCTCGTCCAGCACGATCAGGTCGCTGTCGCCCGCGATCGCCAGGGCGAAGCGGACCCGCTGCTCCTGGCCGCCGGACAGCTTGTCGACC
Organism: Kitasatospora sp. NPDC004799; assembly: GCF_040609095.1. Lineage (NCBI taxonomy): Bacteria > Bacillati > Actinomycetota > Actinomycetes > Kitasatosporales > Streptomycetaceae > Kitasatospora > Kitasatospora sp. NPDC004799. The sequence continues at coordinate 5,367 of NZ_JBEXJK010000090.1, read as the reverse complement.
CGCCGCTCCGCCAGCTCCGTGATCCCGGCGTCGGCCAGCACCCCCGTGACCGACCGACCGCGCGGGTGCACGTCGCAGGCGAGCCGCACCAGCTCGCGCACCTTGACGTCGGACATCAGCCCGCCGCTCTGCAGCATCGCGCCGACCCGGCCGGCCGCGATCGCCGCCCGCGGGGCGCCGCCGAACAGGGTCACGCTGCCCCGGTCGGGCTCGCGCAGGCCGAGCAGCAGGTCCAGGCTGGTGGACTTCCCGGCGCCGTTCGGCCCGAGCAGGGCGACGGTCTCGCCCGGCCTCAGCACGAGGTCCAGTCCGTCCACGGCGCGTACCCGCCCGTAGCTCTTGCCCACGCCGCGGAAGGCGGCCACCTCGGTGTCCATCGCCCCGTTCCTCTCCCCTGATGGTGTCACGCTCGCCGTGTCACGTCGGGTGCTGTTCGCACCACCTCAGAGTCCCGCGCGGGCGGGTCGGGGCGGCAGTGTCCGCCGTCGTGCCTTCGGCATGACGGATGTCATGCCGGCGGCCGGTACCCGCGTCACGGGTGCCGGCCGCCGAATCCGCTGGTCAGGGGCGGTCCCGGGGGACCGCGGGGCTCACCTCCCCAGCGAGCGCCGCACGAAGTCGACCTGGAGCAGCAGCAGGTTCTCCGCGACCTCCTCCTGCGGCGTCATGTGGGTGACGCCGGACAGCGGCAGCACGGTGTGCGGGCGGCCGGCGGCGAGCAGCGCCGAGGACAGCCGCAGGGTGTGCGCGGCCACCACGTTGTCGTCCGCCAGCCCGTGGATGATCATCAGCGGGCGCTCCAGGCCCGCCGCGTACCCGTTCAGCGAGTTGGCGGCGTACACCTCGGGCCGCTCGGCCGGGTCGCCCAGGTAGCGCTCGGTGTAGTGGGTGTCGTACAGCTCCCAGTCAGTGACCGGCGCCCCGGCCACCGCAGCGTGGAAGACGTCCGGACGGCGCAGCACGGCGAGCGCGGAGAGGTAGCCGCCGTACGACCAGCCGCGGATGGCGACCCGGTCGAGGTCCAGCGGGAACTCCCCGGCGAGCGCCCGCAGCGCCTCCACCTGGTCGTCCAGGGTGGCACCGGCGAAGTCGAAGGCGATCGACTTCTCCCAGGCCGGCCCGCGCCCGGGGGTGCCGCGCCCGTCGGCGACGATCACCGCGAAGCCCTGGTCGGCGAACCACTGCGACTGCAGGTGCGGGTTGTGCGCCTGGTAGACGCGCTGGCCGCCGGGGCCGCCGTACGGGTCCATCAGGACGGGCAGCAGGCCGTCCCGCTCGCGGTCGTAGCCGGCGGGCAGGAAGACGGCGGTCGGGATGCGGCGCTCGCCGGCGAAGCGGAAGACCGGGCGGGCGGTGAGGACCGGGGTCTCGGCGTACGAGGCGATGGTGGCGACGTCGTCGACCACCAGGCCCTCGGGCAGGTCCCGGGCGACCTGGACCAGGGTGCCGGGCAGGTCGGGCTCGGCGGTGGCGCGGACGGTGGTCCCGCCGCCGTGCACCGCGCTGGTGACGGAGGTGAACGGCCGCCCGTTGGCGGACTCCCAGCCCAGCCGGGTGCCGTCGTGGCTGATCCGGCCGACGCCGACCCAGCCCGGCTCCGGGTCGGTCTCCTCGGCACCGCCGGAGGCGCTGAAGAACACCTCCCGCTCGGTGACCGCGACGACCGACCGCACGTGCAGGTCGGCCCCGGTCACGGCGCGGTCGCCGATCACCAGCGCCCGCACCCCGCCCTCGTCGGAGATCCGGACCAGCTTGCCGTCCGGGGTCCAGGCCGGCGCTCCCGGGAACAGCTCCAGCCAGGCGCCGTCCTTCTCCTCGTGCAGCACCTCGGTGGCGCCGGTGACGACGTCCAGGCCGAGGATCCGCTGGCCGCGCTGGTCGCGGGTCTGGACCTGGAGCAGCGGGACGCCGCCCTTCGACCAGTGCACCCGGCCCAGGTAGGGGTGGGTCTCGCGGTCCCAGACCACCTCGGTGCGGCCGCCGTGCAGGTCGAGCAGCCAGAGCCCGACCTCGGCGTTGGCGGTGCCGGCCGCCGGGTAGGCGATCTCGGCGGGCTCGCGGTCCGGGTTCGCCGGGTCGGCGATCCACCAGCGGCGCACCGGGCTGTCGTCGGCGCGCTCGACCAGCAGCCGGTCGCCCTCCGGGGACCACCAGAAGCCGCGGTCGCGGTCCATCTCCTCCTGGGCGATGAACTCGGCCTGGCCCCAGGTGACGTTCGGGCCGTCCGGCTCGGCGAGCACCCGGTCGCCGCTGCCGTCGGTGCGGGTCAGCCGCAGCTCGCCGGCGGTGTTGGCGTACGCGACGTGGGTGCCGTCCGGGGACGGCCGCGGGTCCAGCAGCGGCCCCTCGGCGGGCAGTTCGGCGGTGGTGCCGGCGGCCAGGTCGGCGGTGAACAGGCGGCCGGAGAGGGCGAAGGCGGCCAACTGCCCGCCGGCGTCCAGGGCGTAGCCGACGATGCCGGCCGAGCCCTCGCGGCTGCGCTCGCGGCGGGCCTTCTCGGCCGGCGAGAGGTCCTCCTCGCCGCCGCCGAGCAGCGCGGCCGGGTCGGCGGCGACCCGCTCCTCACCGGTGGCGGTGTCGAGGGTCCAGAGCAGGTTGGCCCGGTCGTGGCCCGACCGCGAGCGGAGGAAGACGACCCGCGAGCCGTCGGGCGTGACGGAGAAGGAGCGGGGCGCGCCGACGGTGTAGCGCAGGGTCCGCGCGTACTGCCGGGGGAAGGTGTCGGCAGGGGTGTGGGAGGTCATGGCACCAGACCTTATGACGCCGGGTCGGCACCCCCGGGAAGCACGCTGATCACTCGTTCGGAGCATCGCCCGCAAGTGCACCCCAAAGAGGTCGAAACCGCCTCCGACCGGCCCACGCGCCCCTCGAATGCCCCGATGCCCCGGCGCGCGTGGCCTCACCGAATGTAATGCTCCCCTTACCCATCGGGTATGACTTGTCCGGCGAGTGACCGTCGGGCCCCGTCCCGGACCGCGGCCGCCCGCAGCCCCCAGTCCCGCACCGTCCCTCGCCGCCCTCCCCGGGGGCGGCGTGCCCGAGAAGGGGTGTGAGCCGACATGGCCATGAACATCTCCGCCGCCGTGCTGATGCTGGTCATCGTGGTGGTGCTGATCCGCCGATCCGGCCTGAAGCTGGCGCACGCCATCGTCTGCGCGCTGCTCGGCTTCTACCTGGCCTCCAGCTCGATCGCCCCGTCGATCAGCCAGGTCACCAGCAACCTCGCCGGAATGATCAACGGCCTGCGGCTCTGACCCCTGAGGCCAGGTCGTTAGGCTTCCTCCCATGACCGCGACTACCGGCCGCCGCCTCCTCCTGGTCCACGCGCACCCCGACGACGAGTCGATCGGCAACGGCGCCACCATGGCCCGGTACGCCGCCGAGGGCGCCCGGGTCACGCTGGTGACCTGCACCCTCGGCGAGGGCGGCGAGGTGATCCCCCCGGAGCTGGCCCACCTGACGGCCGATCGGGACGACACCCTCGGCGCGCACCGGATCGGCGAGCTGACCGAGGCGATGCGCGCCCTCGGCGTGCGCGACTTCCGCTTCCTCGGCGGCCCGGGCCGCTACCGCGACTCCGGAATGATGGGCGTGCCCGAGAACGACGCGCCCGGCTGCTTCTGGCGGGCGGACGTCGAGCAGGCGGCCGGCCACCTGGTCGCGGTGATCCGCGAGGTGCGCCCGCAGGTGCTGGTCACGTACGACCCGGAGGGCGGCTACGGGCACCCGGACCACATCCAGGCGCACCGGGTCGCGATGCGCGCGTACGAGCTGGCCGCCGACCCGGCGCACCGCCCGGAGCTGGGCCCGGCCTGGCGGATCGCCAAGGTGTACTGGAACCGGATGCCCCGCTCGGTGCTCGAGGCCGGGCTGGCCGAGGCCGCCGCCAAGGCGTCCTTCCCGGGCGTCGCCCAGCCGGCCGACGTCCCCGGCGTGGTGGCCGACGAGGTGGTCACCACCGTGCTGGACGGCGCCGCGTACGCGGGGCGCAAGGCCGCCGCGCTGGCCGCCCACGCCACCCAGATCACCGTGGACGGCGCCTTCTTCGCGCTCTCCAACCACCTCGCCCAGCCGCTGTTCGCCACCGAGTACTACCAGTTGGTGCACGGCCAGGCCGGGCCCGGCGAGCCGGAGGACGACCTGTTCGCCGGCCTCGGGCCGGACGCCGCGCCCGCCGAGGAGGCCGCCCGATGAGCAAGCCCGCCGCCCCGGCGCCGCGCCGTCCGCTGCCCGCCGTCGTCCTCGGCACCCGCGAGGAGCGGCTGGCCGAGCCCCAGCCCCCGCGCGCCGCCCGGATCGCGGCCTACGTCCTGTTCTTCCTGCTCGGCATCGCGGTGTCGGTCTGCGGATCCTTTGTGCAGGCCCTGTGGCCGCCGGTGGGGGTCCTGCTGGCGCTCGCCGCGACCGCCGCCACCTTCTACGGCGGCCTGCGGGTCACCGGCACCCGGCTCGGCGCGGGCGTGCCCGCGGCCGGCTGGTTCCTGGCGATGCTGCTGCTGATCGTGCCGCGGCCCGAGGGCGACAACGTGCTGTGGTCCAACGCCACCTCACTGGCCTGGCTGTTCGCCGGCTCGGTGCTGGGCGTGATCTGCGCCACCCTGCCCACCCGCACGAGCTGGTTCCCGGGGGTGCCCGGCCCCCCGCGCTGACCCGGGTCGCGCACGGCGTACGGTACCGCGTACGACGAGCAGTCAGGAGCGTACGGCCTTACTCTCATACCGGAGGAACCGGACGTATCAGGATCTGTCCGAAGCCGTTCGCCGCTCAGTTCTTCCCAGTATGGTGGTCCCGCAGAACGCCGTACCCGACCGCCGCCCGCCCCAGTCAAGGCCCGGCGACCACGAACCGCGGTCGCGCCGCACGGCCCGCCCGCGAACCCGGAGCAGAGCAGCATTGAGCAGCCGCGAATCTGACAACGCCCACCCGACGCCCCGGCGCACGGGTCCGGACGCCTACCCGTCGGGCACCCCGCCCTACGGCACACCGGGGCTCCCCGGCGGCGACCGGGCCGACGCGGGACCGGGCGCCGCGTCGGGCGGCGAGGACGACGGTCCGAAGACCGAGACCACCCTGACCACCCGGGTCCGGATCAACATCCCCGGCTCGCGTCCGATCCCGCCGGTCGTCGTCCGCAGCACCGTCAAGAACGAGGACGGCCCGGGCGACGACGCCCCGGCCGCCGCCGACCCGGGCAGCCCGCGGCACCGCTCCGCGCCGGCCTCGCCCGTCCTCGGCGTGATGGACGACGGCGGCCGGCAGGCCGCCCCGCCGAACCTGCCGCCGGAGTGGCAGGTCCCGCCGATCCCGCCGGCCACCTCCGAGTCGGAGTCCACCGTCGCCTGGTTCCGGCCGCGCCAGAAGAACGAC
>NZ_JBEXJK010000089.1:0-24637 GCF_040609095.1 Kitasatospora sp. NPDC004799 | reverse complement strand
GGCCGCGCCGCGGGCGCCGGCGGGGCGGCCGGCGGCAGCGACAGCTGGGCCAGCCCGCCGGCCACGAGCAGCAGCGCGCCCCGCCGGGACAGGACGCGGCAGGGGCGGGATATCTCCGAGGGGCCGGCGGGGCCGGACGACGGGGCGCTCAGAGCCGGACCACCCCGGAGACGGGCATGGCGTTGACGCTCTCGTAGCGGACCTTGGCGCCCGGGCGGGGGGCGTGCACGATCACGCCGCCGCCGGCGTACATGCCGACGTGGTGCATGTCCCGGTAGTAGATCACCAGGTCTCCCGGTCGCGCTTCGGACAGGCTGATCCGCTGCCCGGCGTACGCCTGGGCCTGCGAGGTGCGCGGCAGGGTCACTCCGGCCTGCCGCCAGCTGTAGTACATCAGACCGGAACAGTCGAACGCGTGCGGCCCGGTGGCCCCGTAGACGTACGGGGAGCCGATCATGCGCACCGCGGCGGCCAGCGCGGCCGCCCCGCGCTCGGAGGCGGGCGGGGCGGTGCCGAGGTCCAGCCGGTCGGTGCCCCGGGTGGCACGCCGCTCGGCGTCCCGGGCGTCCTGGGCCGTCAGCCTGGCCCGTTCGGCGGCGCCCAGGCCGTTCAGCAGCTTCTGCGCCTTGGCGAGCCGCTGCTGGATCTGCTGCTTGCTGTCGGCGAGCGAGCGGCGGGTCCGGTCCAGCTCGGCGAGCTTGTCGGCCGCCTCGGTGCGGCGCTGGTCCAGCCGGCGCTGCCGGATGACCAGCTCGTGCAGGGTCTCCTGCTGGCGCGTGGCGGCCTGGCCCAGGGCGCGGGCGCGGGCCAGGTAGCCCTCCGGGTCGGGCGAGAGGATCAGCTGGGCGGTCTGGGTCATCCCGCCGCCGCGGTACTCGGCCCCGGCCACCGTCGCCAGGTCGCCGCGCAGTTCGTTGAGCTGGTCCTGGGCGAGGGCGATCTCGCCCTGGATGATCGTGGTCTCGCCCTGGAGCCGCCGCTGGGCCTCCTGCGCCGCGTTGAACTTCTCGGACGCCTGCTCGGCCTCGTCGTACAGCTGCTCCACCTGCGTCTTGACGTCCTGACGGTCGGCCGGGTCCGGGCTGCCCGGGGCGGCCTGGGCGCGCCCTCCGGCGGCCACGCCCAGCGCGGTGGCGGCGGCCGCGGTCAGCACCAGCGCCCGGGCGAGCAGTTGGGAACGGCGGTGCACGGGCATGGCGGCAGCGGCTCCAATCCTGCGGCACGGGCCCCCGCCGCCGCACCGGGACGGGCGGCCGTCGAGCGGGAGTCCGGTGGCAGACGTTAGCGAGTCCGGGCAAGCGAGTCCAAACCCCTCCCAACCCGAATATTCACTCCCTAATCAGACATCAGATCGACCGCCCGGAAAAGCCGCAGGCCCGGCCTCCCCTGGGGGAGACCGGGCCTGGAAGCGACCGCGTGGGGATCAGACCCGCACGATGGAGGTCAGCGGCATGTTGGTGACCGCCTCGTAGCGCACGTTCGCGCCCGGCTTGGGGGCGTGCAGCACCTGGCCGTTACCGGCGTAGATGCCGACGTGGTGGGCGTCGCTGTAGAAGATCAGCAGGTCGCCGGGCTGGGCCTGGGAGAGGTCGGTGCCGATCCGGGTGCCGGCCCCGGCCTGCGCCTGCGAGGTGCGCGGCAGCGACACGTCGGCCTGGTTGAACGCCCAGACCATCAGGCCGGAGCAGTCGAAGGAGCTCGGGCCGGTGGCGCCCCAGACGTACGGGCTGCCGACCTTGGTGGCGGCGGCGGACAGCGCGGCGGCACCGCGCGAGCTGCCGGGCGACACCTTCACCGGAGCGGTGGTGGTCGGGGCGGTGAGGCTGCCGCGGCTGTTGTCGCGCGAGGCGCGGTCGGCCTGCTGCTGCGCCTGGGCGGCGGCGTCGGCCTTGGCCTTGGCGTCGGCCGCGGCCTTCTCCTCGGCCTGGCGCAGCGCCTGGCGCTCCTGCTCGGTCAGCGTGTTGAGCAGGTCCTGGGCCGCCTTCAGCTTGGCCTGGACCTCCTCCTTGGAGGTCTTCAGCTGCTGGGTGGTCGACTCCAGCTCGGCGAGCTTGCCCTGGGCCTCGTTGCGGTCCTGGTCCAGCTTGCGCTGCTGCTCCTGGAGCTCCTTCAGCTGGTTCTTCTGGGTGTCGCCGGCCTGGTTCAGCGCACCGGCCTGGCTGAGGAAGCTGTCCGGGCTGGAGGAGAACATCAGCTGGACGGTCGGGGATATGCCCCCGTTGCGGTACTGCTCGCCGGCGATCTCGGCCAGGCCGCCCTGGAGCTCGGTGACCTGGGCCTGCTGACGGGCCACCTGGTCCTGCAGGCCGGAGACCTGCTTCTCCAGCTCCTGCTGCTTGGCCTGGGCGGCGTTGAAGTTCTCGGTCGCGACCTCGGCCTGCTCGTTGAGCTGGTCGACCTGCTCCTTGACCTGTTCCTTGGTCGGCTGCGGGTCGGCGTGGGCGCCGGACTGCGCGGAGAGGGCGACGGCTGCGGCGGCGACGCCGGTCAGGATCGAGACGCGGGCGCGGCCGGCGGGCTTGGGACGACGATGGGACGCCACGAAGGCGGGCTCCTTCTTCCTACGTCCGCCTACCGGGTGAGCTGACGGGTTCGGGCCGGAAGCATGCCCTACGACGCCTCACGGCCGTTCCACCGGCCGACCTGGCGCCGATTCACCCCGGAGGAACGTGGTTCCCCGGCTCCGCTCCGCAGCGCCCCCAGTTACTGGGCTCCCCTGTCGGGCAGTCGCTTCGTCCTGCCCCGCTGCCTCACGAACTCGGCGGTAACCACCGCCGCCACCCTGGCTGGGCGATCGACAGTGCGGTGGTTCGAAGCACGACCCTAGTAACTGGACCGTGATCGGTTCAAATCCTTGTCAGAAAAAAGATGGAAGATTGCCCAAGTTCCTTTGTGAAAATGACCGATGGTGACCACTGGCGCACGCAAGGCTGATCGGTTCTCAGCATGTGGTCACGAAAGGCCGGAAAGCCGAACGCCACCCCCGGATCGGAGGTGGCGCTTTTCACAGGCCCCGGAGCAGCCCCCGGGCGTGTCGGGCCGTCAGACCCGGCGGATGGTGTTGATCGACATCGCGTCGGCCTTCATCACCTTCACCACGTCACCGGTGTGCGGCGCGTGGACCACCATGCCGTTGCCGATGTACATCCCGACGTGGTGCATGTCGGCGCCGTAGACCACCAGGTCGCCCGGCTGGGCCTGGTCCAGCGAGGGCACCCGGGTGCCGTAGTGGCCCTGCTCCTGGGAGGTGCGCGGCAGCGAGACGCCGGCCTGCCCGTACGCCCAGACCATCAGGCCCGAGCAGTCGAAGGTGGTCGACCCGGTGGCGCCCCACACGTACGGCGAACCCTGCTTGCTCATCGCCTTGGCCATCGCCACGGCCGCGTGACCGCTGGCCGGCGGCAGGCTGCCGAGGTCGACCCGGTCGCTGCCGCGCGAGGCGCGGTCGTCCTGCGCCTGCTGGGCCCGCAGCGCGGCCCGGTCGGCGGCGCTCAGCGAGTTCAGCAGGTCCTGGGCGGCCTTCAGCTTGGTGTTGACGTCCGCCTTGGCCTGGTTCAGGTCCTTGGTGGTGGCGTCCAGCGAGGCGAGCACGGCGGCCGCCTCGGTCTTCTCCTGGTCCAGCCGGCGCTGCTGGTCCAGCAGCCCCTTGAGCGCCTCGGCCTGACTGGCGCTGGCCTGCTGGACGGTGGAGGCCTTCTCCAGGTAGCCGGAGGGGTCGGAGGAGAGCATCAGCTGGACGGACGGGTCGATGCCGCCGGCGCGGTACTGCTCGCCCGCCACCTCGGCGAGGCCGCCCTGGAGCTGGGTCATCTGCTCCTGGCTGCGGGCCACCCGGTCCTGCAGCTGGTCGGCCTGCTTCCGCAGCTGGTCGGCCCGCTCCTTGGCGCCGTTGTACTTCTCCGCCGCCTGCTCCTGCTCCTCCTGGAGCCGGTCGATCTGCGCCTTGACGTCCGAGGCGTTCGGCTGCGGCGCGGCGTGCGCGGCCGCCTGGGCGGAGAGGGCGACCGCGGTCGCAGCGGCGGCGGTGAGCACGGAGATCCGTGCGCGGCTCGGCTGCTTGGGACGGCGGTGGGAGGCCAAGGGACCGGCTCCTTCTTCCAACGGGCTCACCTGATGGGATGAGATTCCGGAAAATAGGTTTGACACCAGACCCTAGTGAAGACCTATCCGCTTTTGCTACTCCCCCGTAGGTGTGAACCCAGGTCCCCACGCTGACTTCACGGGACCCGCACAATGCTTCGAAAGAGCCCCTGACCAGGCATCATGCCACTCGGTCCGGGTCAGGGCCGGGCCAGCCGGTTCAGCAGCAGCACCGACGCCACGGGGCGCGCGCCCGCCTTCCGCACGCCCTCCGCGACCTCCCGGTCGGTGGACACCACCACCACCGGACGGCCCTGCGGCTCGGCCCGCACCAGACGGCGGATCAGCTCGTCGGCTGTCTCCCCGGTCCGGCTGAACCGCACCCGGACCCCGCGCGGCGGCGCCATGATCACCGGGACGTCCAGGTCCTGCCCGTCGAACACGCAGGTGACCTCCGCCTGGGTGCGCTGGGCCAGCATCGCCAGCCCGCCCAGCAGCCGGATCCGCTGCTGCTCCAGCGGCAGCGCCGGATACCCGGTCTTGGTCACGTTGTAGCCGTCCACCACCAGGTGCACCTGGGGGATCGCCAGCAGCTGGTCCAGCAGCGCCGGATCGTCCTCGGCCAGCCCGCGCCGGGCCACGTCGTGCGGCGAGGCCGCCCCCGGCACCACCGCCTCCACCAGGTCCGCCGGGCGGATCTGGGAGACCGGCAGCGCCAGCTCCCGCTGCAGCCCCTGGGCCGACTGCAGCACCGTGTCCAGCAGCAGCCGCAGCCGCATGTCCTCGACGCTGCGCCCCTCGCGGGCCGACCGGCGGCCCTGCTCGGCCGCGTTCTCCAGCTCCGAGACCCGGTGCCGGAGCCGGCGCGCCTCGCTCTCGGCCGCGCCCCGCTCGGCCGCGGCCTGCGCCTTCACGGCCTCCAGCTCACCGGCCACCCGGCGGGTCTCGGCCTGCGCCCGGCGGGTGTCGCTCTCCAGCGACCGCACCTTCTTGCGCAGCGACTCGGCCTCCTTGCGGACGCCGTCGAACTCGGCCCGCTGCCGGTCCAGGTCCGCCCGCGCGGAGGCCCGCACCTCGGCCAGCTCGGCCTGCAGCTTCTCCACCAGCCGGGCCGCCTCGGCGGCCGCGTCCTCGGCGCCGGCCCGCTCGGCCTCCTCGCCGGCCTCGGCCACCAGCCGGCTCCAGCCCGCCGAACGCACCAGGTAGGCGGCGGCCGCGACGTCCATCGGATCGGCGGCGCTCGGCACGGTGCCCGCCTCCAGCGCCTTCACCAGGTCCGGCTGCCCCAGTCGCAGCCGCTCCGCTATCCGCACCCGGAAGGCCGGCTCCGCCTCCAGCGCCGCCGCCAGCGCGGTGGCCGCGTACTTGGCCCGCCGCGCCGGGGTGAACTTGACGTACTGACGCAGGCTCTGCGGGAGCTCGGCCGGCGGCAGCCCGCCGAGCGCGTCCGAGGCCAGCCCGACCACCCGTCGGCGCACGCCCTCGGGCAGCGGCCGGTCGAGCGTCTCGGCGGCGCGCTCCGCCGCGGGCCCGGAGGGGTCGTGCGCCTCCACGGCCGCCTCGGCCGGGGCCTCGGCCGCAGCGGGCTGAAGCCCCTGGGCTTCGCCGGGCTCCTTCGCTGCGTCCACCACGTCCTCGGCTCCGATCCTGGTCCAGCGGGGCACGGCCGCGGCCGCCCCCAGTCGTCACGCTCCGTGCGTCTTGTTCTGTATTGTCCCGTGCGGCGCGGGCGGGTGCGCCGTGCACCCGCCCCCGCGCCGGACGGGGATCAGCCCTGCTCGGCGGGGGCCTGCTCGCCCTCGGCGCCCGGACGGGCCACCAGCTCGACCTGGTCCACCGCGTTGCACCAGCGGCAGCGGACCGACTCGACGGTCTCGCTCAGCACCTCGGTCTCCTCGACCTTGGACTCGCCGGCCAGGTCGAAGTGCAGGAACTCGGTCACCCGCGCGGTGCGGGTCACGTCGAAGCGGGTGAGGTTGCCGCACAGGGTGCAGCGCCAGCGCGTCTCGGCGGTCAGGGCGGGGACGGTCATCGGGGGGTCCTCTCGGGTGGTCCCTGCGTGGGCCAGGCGCTCCCCCCGGAGCCCCGGCATCGGCGGCGGGAGGCGGGAATGCCCGCCCCAAGCCTATTGCCTGGGGCACCCGGCGCGACCACCGGTCGCCCGAACAACCGGACTGGTCCACCTGCCGTAAACCGCCGTGTCACCTGCGGCGCCCGGAGGGATGCTTGGCCGCATGGCGCCCGCGGCCCCCGAGCACACCGTCGCCCCGGGCGGCCGCCCGGCGGCGACCGTCCCGGTGGTCAGCTACACCCTGATCGCCCTCAACACCCTGGTCTTCCTGCTCGGCCCGGCCGCGGGGTTCAACCCGCTGTACGGCACCGGCCCGGCCCGGGTCTGCGCGGAGCAGCGGTACGAGCAGCGCTGGGGCGCCGTCCCGGCCGAGGTGCTGGCCGGACGCCCGCTGACCGCCGGACAGCTGGCCGAGGCCCCCGACCCGGTCCCCGGCTGCCCGGCCGCCCCGACCCCGGGCAAGCACCCGGCCCTGTCCGTGCTCACCGGCCTCTTCCTGCACGCCGGCTGGCTGCACCTGCTGGGCAACCTGCTCTTCCTCCAGGTCTTCGGCCCCACCGTCGAACGCCGGCTGGGCCGGGCCCGGTACGCCGTCTTCTACCTGGCCGCCGGCAGCCTGACCACGTACGGCTTCGCACTCGCCGAGGCGCACTCGCCGAACTCCACCCGGGTGCTCATCGGGGCCTCCGGGGCGATCGCCGCCACCCTCGGCGCCTACCTGCGCCTCCACCCCAGGGCGCGGGTGACCACCCTCGTCCCGCTGCTGTTCTTCCTCCCGCTGCGCTTCCCCGCCTGGCTGGTGCTCGGCCTCTGGTTCGTCCTGCAGTGGTGGTCGGTGCACTCGGCCGGGCCCGGAGTGGCGTACCTGGTCCACGTGATCGGCTTCTCGGCCGGGTTCCTCTACGCCTGCACCGTCGTCCGCCACCCCCCGCGACGACCCGGCGGACGCCCGATACCCTGGCGGCACCTCACAAAGGAGCCCGAACTGTGATCACCGCCATCGTCCTGATCAAGACCAGTGTCGACCGCATCCCGGAGATCGCCGAGTCCATCGCCGCCATCGACGGCGTGAGCGAGGTCTACTCGGTGACCGGTGGCTACAACCTGGTGGCGATGGTGCGGGTGCGCCGGCACGACGACCTGGCCGAGGTCATCCCGGGCCGGCTGAACAAGGTCCCGGGCGTGGCCCACACCGAGACCCAGATCGCCTTCCGCACCTACTCCCAGCACGACCTGGAGGCCGCCTTCGCCCTCGGCCTGGACGAGTAGCGCTCAGCCCTCGGCGCGCCGGCCCCGGTCGACCTGCACGGTGGCGACGCAGCGCCCGCCCTCGTTGCGGTAGTTCCAGGCCGCGCCGTCCGTGACCAGCTCCCGGACGGCGGTGAGGAAGCGGTCCACGTGCTCGTCCGGCGTCCCGGCGCCGAAGCTCACCCGGATCGCGTTCAGGCTGCGCTCGCCCGGCAGCGAGGGCTCCGGCGCGCCGCACTCGGAAGGCGCGACCTCCTCGTCGCCGAGCAGCGTGCGCACCAGCGGGTGGGCGCAGAACAGGCCGTCGCGCACCCCGATGCCGTACTCGGCGGAGAGCGCGGCCGAGAAGTGCGAGCTGTTCCAGCCCCGGACGACGAAGGACAGCACGCCCACCCGGGCGGAGTCGTCGCCGAACAGGTTCAGCACCTTGACCTCCGGGATCCCGGCCAGCCCGGCCGTCAGGCGGGCGATCAGCTGCTGCTCCCGGGCCTCCAGCGCGTCGAAGCCCGCCTCGGTCAGCGCCCGGCAGGCCGAGGCGATCGCGTAGGCGCCGATCACGTTCGGCGAGCCGGCCTCGTGCCGGGCCGGGCCGGTGTGCCACTGCACGGCCACCGAGCCGTCGGTCTCCCGGGCCACCGTCCGGGTCGCCCCGCCGCCGGCCAGGTACGGCTCGGCCGCGTCCAGCCAGTCCGCCCGGCCGGCCAGCACCCCGGCGCCGAACGGCGCGTAGATCTTGTGGCCGGAGAAGGCGACCCAGTCGACGTCCAGCTCGCGCACCGAGACCCGGTGGTGCGGCGCCAGCTGGGCGGCGTCCAGCACCACCCGGGCGCCGTGCCGGTGCGCGGTCTCGGTCAGCTCGGCGACCGGCCACAGCTCGCCGGTCACATTGGAGGCGCCGGTGACGCAGAGCAGCTTGGGGCCCTCGGGCGCCCCGGCGAGCGCGGCGTCCAGCGCGGCCACCGCCTCGGCCCGCGAGCGCGGCGCCCGCAGGTAGCTGACGTCCAGTCCGGCGTGCGCCCAGGGCAGCAGCGAGGCGTGGTGCTCGGTCTCGAAGGCGAACACCCGGGTGCCGGCCGGAACGGCGGCGGCCAGCAGGTTGAGCGAGTCGGTGGTGGCCCGGGTGAAGACCACCTGGTCGCCCTCGCGCAGGTCGAGGAACTCGCCGACGGTGCGGCGGCTCTGCTCGAACAGGTCGGTGGACAGCTGGGAGAGGTACCCGGCCCCGCGGTGGACACTGCCGTAGTACGGCGCGTAGGCGGCGACGTCGTCCCACACCCGCTGGAGCGCCGGCGAGCTGGCCGCGTAGTCGAGCGCCGCGTAACCGACCTTCTCACCGCTGGCGAGCGGGACCTGGACGTCGGCGCCGAGGACGGCGAGCGGGGCGCGGAGTTCGGCACCGGGCTGCCGCGCGGAGCTCGCCGGGAGAAGGGTGGTGGCGGGAGACGGGTGGGCGGACATGAGGATGCACTCCTTCAAGGGGTAAGGGACCCCGGGAGTGCTAGTCGTCGGGCGTCCGCGCTTGTCGCACGGACGGTTCGCCGTGTCGACCCGGTCCTCACCCAGGGCACCCCGCCACGGACGGAGGGTTGCCGGACAGCAAGCTGGGGCTTGGCGCTGTCGCTCATGACCTGGCGAAGACTCTAGGCCGCGCCCAGCGGGCGGTCAAACGGCCATCCACCATCTGGACACAGCCGCCTCCGGGCGCTCCTGACGTGCGGGAGCCCGCGCCGGCGTACCGGCGCGGGCTCCCCAACTGCCGCCTCAGATCCGGCTGGTGGCCTCCGACCAGCGCCGCAGCAGGTCCTGCGCGGCGCCGGAGTCGATCGCCCGCGCGGCCCGCGCCATGCCGGCCGCCAGCTGCTCGGTGAGCGGCGCGTCGCCCAGGTCCAGCGCGACCAGCGCCGCCGCCGTGTTCAGCAGGACGGCGTCCCGCACCGGCCCGTGCTCCCCCGCCAGCAGCCGCCGGGCGACCTCGGCGTTGTACGAGGCGTCCGCCCCGCGCAGCGCCTCGATGCCGACCAGCTCGATGCCCACGTCCCGCGGGTCGAAGCGGGTCTCGGTGACCACCCCGTCGCGCACCAGCCACACCTGCGAGGTGGTGGTGATGGTCAGCTCGTCCAGCCCGTCGTCGCCGCGGAAGACCAGCGCCGTCGCGCCCCGCCGCGCCAGCACCCCGGCGATCAGCCCGGCGAGCCGGGTGTCGAAACAGCCGATCGCGTGCGCGGTGACCTTGGCCGGGTTGGTCAGCGGGCCGAGGATGTTGAAGGCGGTCGGCACCCCGAGGTCGCGCCGCGCGGTGGCGGCGTGCCGCATCGAGGGGTGGAACTTCGCCGCGAAGCAGAAGGTGAGCCCGACCTCCTCGGCCACCTCGGCGACCCGCCGGGCGGAGAGGTCCAGCGCCACGCCGAGCTTCTCCAGCACGTCCGAGGAACCACTGGCGGAGGAGGCCGACCGGTTGCCGTGCTTGACCACCTTGGCACCGGCGGCCGCCGCGACGATCGCCGACATAGTGGAGATGTTGACGGTCTTCGCGCGGTCCCCGCCGGTGCCGACGATGTCCACCGCCGGTCCCGGGATGTCCAGCGGCTCGGCGTGCGCGTACATCGCGTCGACCAGCCCGGCGATCTCCTCGACCGACTCGCCCTTGGCCCGCAGCGCGACCATGAACCCGGCCACCTGCACGGGGGACGCCTCGCCGCTCATGATCCGGTCCATCGCCCACGCGGTGGCCGAGCGGTCGAGGTCCTCCCCCTGCAACAGCGCCGCCAGGATGTCCGGCCAGGTGCGGACCACCTGCGCGGGGTCGCTACCGCCGTTCGCAGGGTTCACGTTCACCATGGCTGACTCCAGCTGTTTGTCGGTTCCCCGCTCCGGGGGGACGTCCGTACGGATGGAGCCAGCCTATCGAGCGAAGCGGTCGCTTCTACCCCCGTCTTTTCTAGTTGCCGGGGCGGATTTCAGCGGACGGCCGGGGTCCGCTTCGCCAGCCGCGCCCGCAGCAGCACGGCGGCCGCCTCGGCCAGCGCCACCGGGTCCACCGGGTGGGAGATCGCGGCGTCGGCCCGGCTCCAGGCGGCGAGCCAGGAGTCCTGCGGCCGGCCGATCAGCACCAGCACCGGCGGGCAGCCGTAGATCTCGTCCTTCAGCTGGCGCCCGAGCCCCAGCCCGCCGGCCGGCACGGCCTCGCCGTCCAGCACGCAGAGGTCCACTCCCCCCTTCTCCAGTGCCTTGAGCACCGCGGGGGTGGTCGCGCACTCCAGGTAGGAGAGTTCCGGAAGATCCTCGGCGGGCCGGCGGCCGAGCGCCGTCAGCACCTGCTCGCGGGTGTTGCGGTCGTCGCTGTAGACGAGGACGGTGAGCGTCTCATCGGTCGTGTACGCCATGGGCCCTGCTCCCTCAAGTGTGATCCGGACCACGTTCGCCTGATCCGGATGCTACTCCGGATCACCCTCCGCCGAGTCCCCCTCGCGCACGTTCCTCCTCAAGCCGCCGCGCCCCGGACTCACCCGCCCGGAGGACGGCCCGTCACCCGGACCCGCCCGGTCCACCCGTACGGCCGACCCGGGCCCCTCTCCCCTACCTCCTACGGCTGCTCCGACCGTGCAACGACGCGCTGGGCAACGGGGTCACAGGCCCCTCCGAGGAACCATCAGAAATGGGACACGCCGCTGCTCAGCCCCCGTCCGGACACCCCGCCGCCCGCCAAGCGGGCATACCGCACGCACCGGACACTCCGAGGGACACCCCCCGACGTGAAGACGGAATAAGGGACCGACATAATGTCCGTCGTGGCGACAGCAACAGCAGTAGAAACCGGGCACGCGCACGGATCGGTCAACCGGCCGAACATGGTCAGCGTCGGAACGATCGTCTGGCTCAGTTCCGAGTTGATGTTCTTCGCGGCCCTCTTCGCGATGTACTTCACGCTCCGCTCCGTCAAGGGGCCGGAGTTCTGGACCGAGAAGGCCCACGCCCTCAACGTGCCCTTCTCCTCGGTCAACACCACGATCCTGGTGCTCTCCTCACTCACCTGCCAGCTCGGCGTCTTCGCTGCCGAGCGCGGTGACGTGAAGAAGCTCCGGGCGTGGTTCATCCTCACGTTCGCCATGGGCGCGGTCTTCATCGGCGGCCAGGTCTACGAGTACACCGAGCTGGTCAAGAAGGACGGCCTCTCGCTGTCCTCCGACCCGTACGGCACGGTGTTCTACCTGACCACCGGCTTCCACGGGCTGCACGTGACGGGTGGTCTGATCGCCTTCCTGCTGGTCCTGGGACGGACGTACGCAGCCAAGCGCTTCACGCACGAGCAGGCCACCGCCGCGATCGTCGTGTCGTACTACTGGCACTTCGTCGACGTCGTGTGGATCGGCCTGTTCGCGACCATCTACCTGATCAAGTAACCAGCTGATCAGGTCGCTGGCCACCGGCTGCGGCCCCCGCCCTCACCGGCGACGGGCCGCTTCTGCCGGTGCCGACGCTCCCACCGACCGACCGCGCGCGCAGCCCTAGACAGGCAGCCTCGTGCCGGCCAGACCGGCCGCCGGGTGCACCCACCAGTCGACCAGATCCTGACACCGGGGTTATTCCGTGAAAAAGCTCTCCGCACGACGGCGCCACCCATTGGCGGCGCTGGTCGTCCTACTTCTCGCCCTGGCGGCAACCGGGGGGCTGTACGCCGCGTTCGCGCCCGCCGACAAGGCGCAGGCCGACGTCGCCGCGCAGTCGCTCGCGATCGATGAGGGCAAGAAGCTCTTCGCCGTGGGCTGCTCCTCCTGCCACGGCCTGAACGGCCAGGGCAGCAGTGACGGTCCGAGCCTGGTCGGCGTCGGCTCCGCCGCTGTCGACTTCCAGGTCGGCACCGGCCGCATGCCCGCCCAGCAGCCCGGCGCGCAGGTCCCGCGCAAGAAGAACATCTACACGCAGGCCGAGATCGACCAGCTCGCCGCCTACGTCGCCTCCCTCGGTCCCGGCCCGGTGACCCCGACGGAGGAGCAGTTCACCTCGACCGACCCCGAGGACGTCTCCAAGGGCGGCGAGCTGTTCCGCACCAACTGCGCCCAGTGCCACAACTTCGCCGGCCAGGGTGGTGCCCTGACCAAGGGCAAGTACGCCCCGTCGCTTGAGGGCGTGGACGCCAAGCACATCTACGAGGCCATGCAGACCGGCCCGCAGAACATGCCGTCGTTCCCGGACACCACCATGCCCGAGGAGCAGAAGAAGCAGATCGTGGCCTTCGTCCGCCACACCACCAACGATGAGCCCAACCCCGGCGGTCTCACCCTGGGCAGCCTCGGTCCGGTGACCGAGGGTCTGTTCGGCTGGATCTTCGGCCTCGGCACGCTCATCGCGGTCGCGATCTGGGTCGCCGCCCACACCACCAAGGCCAAGAAGTCATGAGCCACGACATGTCAGAAGAGAAGCTCCCGGAGCCGCACGGCTCCGCCGGCGAGGTGGCCGACCACGGCAGCCCGTTCGCCGACCCGGGCCTGCCGGCCCACGAGCCCCGTCGCACCGACATCGACGAGCGGGCCGCCAAGCGGGCCGAGCGCCAGGTCTCGCTGATGTTCGTGATCTCGATGCTCGCCACCGTCGGCTTCATCGCCTCGTACGTGGCCATCGACGCGGACAAGATCGTCTACATCTTCCCGCTCGGCAAGGTCAGCGCGCTGAACTTCGCGCTCGGCCTGACCCTGGGCGTCGCGCTGTTCATGATCGGCGCGGGCGCGGTCCACTGGGCCCGCACCCTGATGTCGGACGTCGAGCTGCCCGCCGAGCGTCACCCGATCGAGGCCTCCGACGAGGTCCGCGCCGACGTCATCGAGCAGTTCAAGACCGGTGCCGCCGAGTCCGGCTTCGGCCGCCGCAAGATGATCCGCAACACCCTGATCGGCTCCATGGCGCTGGTCCCGCTCTCCGGCGTGGTCCTGCTCCGTGACCTCGGTCCGCTCCCCGAGAAGAAGCTCAAGGAGACCGGCTGGAAGGAGGCGACCGAGGCCAAGCCGCTGCCGCTCATCAACATGAACACCATGCAGCCGATGAAGCCCGAGGACATCATCGTCGGCTCGCTGACGTTCGCCATGCCGGAGGGCCTGTCCACGCACAGCGAGGACTTCCAGCAGCGGATCGCCAAGGACGCCCTGATGCTGGTCCGCATCGCGCCCGAGGACATCAAGGACGAGAAGTCCAAGGAGCTGGGCTTCGAGGGCATCCTCGCCTACTCCAAGATCTGCACCCACGTCGGCTGCCCGATCAGCCTGTACGAGCAGCAGACCCACCACGCGCTCTGCCCCTGCCACCAGTCGACCTTCGACCTGGCGGACGGCGCCCGCGTCATCTTCGGCCCGGCCGGCCACCCGCTGCCGCAGCTGAAGATCACCACTGACGAGAAGGGCAACCTGGTCGCCACCGGCGACTTCGCGGAGCCCGTCGGCCCGAGCTACTGGGAGCGTGCTCGATGAGTAGCGCGAGCAGCACCACGACCGGTGCCGCCAAGCCCTCCAGCACGCGCGCCAAGCCCGCCAACAAGTGGGAGGCCGCGGCTGACTGGACTGACGGCCGGCTGGGGATCTACTCCCTCGCCAAGGCCAACCTGCGGAAGATCTTCCCGGACCACTGGTCCTTCATGCTGGGCGAGATCTGCCTCTACACGTTCATCATCATCATCCTGACCGGTGTCTACCTGACGCTGTTCTTCAAGCCCTCGATGGCCGAGGTCGTCTACGAGGGCTCGTACGTCCCCCTCAAGGGCATCCCGATGTCGGAGGCCTACGCCTCCACGGTGGACATCAGCTTCGAGGTCCGCGGCGGTCTGCTGATCCGGCAGATCCACCACTGGGCCGCCCTGGTCTTCGTGGCCGCGATGCTCGTCCACATGATGCGCGTGTTCTTCACCGGCGCCTTCCGCAAGCCGCGTGAGATCAACTGGGTCTTCGGCTTCCTGCTGCTGGTCCTGGGCATGTTCGACGGCTTCTTCGGCTACTCCCTGCCGGACGACCTGCTGTCGGGCACCGGTATCCGCTTCATGGAAGGCGCGATCCTCGCCGTCCCGCTGATCGGCACCTACGTCCAGATGTTCCTGTTCGGGGGCGAGTTCCCCGGCCACGACATCGTGCCGCGGTTCTTCACCATCCACGTGCTGCTGATCCCGGGCATCATGCTCGGCCTGCTGGTGGCGCACCTGATCCTGGTCTTCTACCACAAGCACACCCAGTGGGCGGGCCCGGGCAAGACCGAGAAGAACGTCGTCGGCATGCCGCTGATGCCGGTCTACATGGCCAAGGCCGGTGGCTTCTTCTTCCTGGTGTTCGGCCTGATCGCCGTCATCTCGGCGATCGCCACGATCAACCCGATCTGGGCGTACGGCCCGTACCGTCCGGACCAGGTCTCCACGGACGCCCAGCCCGACTGGTACATGGGCTTCTCCGAGGGTCTGATCCGTGTCATGCCGGGCTGGGAGATCAGCGTCTGGGGCGGCCACACCCTCAACCTGGGTGTCATGGTCCCGCTGGCGATCTTCCCGCTGGTCCTGGTCTCGATCGCGGTCTACCCGTTCATCGAGGGCTGGATCACCGGCGACAAGCGTGAGCACCACATCCTGGACCGCCCGCGCAACGCCCCGGTCCGCACCGCGCTGGGCGCCGCCTGGATCAGCCTCTACCTGATCCTGCTGATGGCCGGTGGCAACGACCTGTTCGCCACCCACCTGCACCTGTCGATCAACTCGGTCACCTACTTCGTCCGCGTCGGCTTCTTCGTCGTCCCGGTCGTGGTCTTCATCGTCACCAAGCGCTGGTGCCTCGGCCTCCAGCGCCGCGACAAGGAGAAGGTGCTGCACGGCCGCGAGACCGGCGTCATCAAGCGCCTGCCGCACGGCGAGTTCATCGAGGTGCACGCCCAGCTGCCGCAGAAGGACCTGTACAAGCTCACCGCGCACGAGCAGGTCCAGCCGGTCGAGCTGCCGGCCCAGACGGACGAGAACGGCGTGGCCAACAAGGCCGGCGTCCTCACCCGCACCCGGGCCAAGCTCTCCCGCGGCTTCTACGGCGAGGGCAGCCAGATCCCCAAGCCGACCGCCGAGGAGCACCACGAGATCACCAGCGGCCACGGCCACCACTGATCCCGTAGGCACCGCCGCGTCACCCCGAGGGCCGCTGACCAGAGTTCTTCTGGTCGGCGGCCCTCGGGCTTTGCCGTCCCCGCCCCGTACCCGCCCGCGCCACTGAGGAGCCACCGTGCAGCTCTCCGTCGACCCCGCCTCGGCCACTCCCCCGTACGAGCAGATCCGCGCCCAGATCGCCGAGCGGGCCCGCTCCGGCGAGCTGCCGACCGGGCTGCGGCTGCCCACCGTCCGGGCCCTGGCCGAGGAGCTGGGGCTGGCCGCCGGCACCGTCGCCCGGGCCTACCGCGAGCTGGAGGCGGACGGCGTGGTGGAGACCCACGGCCGGCGCGGCACGCTGATCGCCGCCACCGGGGACGCCGCCCACCGGCTGGCCGCCGAGGCCGCCGCCGAGTACGCCGCCCGGGCGAGCCGCCTGGGCGTCTCCCGCGCGGACGCCCTGGCCGCCGTGGACACCGCGCTGCGGCTGGCCTACCCGCAGGGCTGAGGCCCTGCCCTGCGGGTCCGAGCGCCCGGAGGCGAGCGCCGCCCCCCGAGCCGAAGGGCGCGCCGCTGCCGAAAGCGAGGAGCGACAAGCGAGGCACGAGCGCCGGAGCGACGACCGTCGGCAGCGGGTCCGAGCGCCCGGAGGCGAGCGGGGGAATCACAGCTCGGGGCGGATCATCCCCGCGGCGGGGGCCTGGGCGGCCGGTGCGGTGGTGCTGACGGGCTGTCCGGAGGCGCTGTGCCGGACCCACTCCGCCCAGTCGACGTTCCAGTCCCCGAAGCCGTTGCCGAAGGGCTCCATCTCGCCGCCGCGGCTGTTCACCACCGTCACCAGGTCCCCCACCCGGGTGTGCTCGTAGAACCACTCGGCGTTCCCGGTGCTCATGCCGGTACAGCCGTGGCTGACGTTCTCGATGCCCTGCGAGCCGACCGACCAGGGCGCCGCGTGGACGTACTCGCCGCTCCACGTCACCCGGGTGGCCCACAGCACGTCGAGGTCGTAGGACTCCGTGCTGCCGGCCGCTATCCCGATGGTCTCGCCGTTCATCCGGACGGACCGCTCCTGGCCGAGCACCACCTTGACGCCGTTGCGGGTGTCGAAGCCGGGCTTGCCGGTGGTGACCGGGATGGTCCGCAGCACCTCGCCGTCCCGCTTCAGGGTGAGCTCGTGGGCGGCCGCGTCGATCACCGACTCCACCCGCTCGCCGATCCGCAGCTTCAGCGAGCTGCGGTCGCCGCCGTAGAGGCCGTCCGCCATCCGGTTGCCGGTGCCGTCGAAGGCCAGCGTGACGGTCGTGCCGGCCGGCCAGAAGTCCTGCGGGCGGAAGTGCAGGTTCTTGTCGTCCACCCAGTACCAGGCGCCGGTGACGGCGGGCTGGGAACCGACGGTCAGGGCGCGCTCGACCTCCTGCCGGGTCTGCGGGTCCTTCACCGCCTCGGAGAGCTGCACGGTGAGCGGCTGGCCCACCCCGTAGACGCCGCTGCCGGAGGAGTCCGGGCCGAGCTTGGCGGTGAGCAGGCGCTGGGCGGCGAGGGTGCTGAAGCCCGCGGTGGTGTCGCCGCGGCCGCCCTTGCCGTCGTCGGCGGAGACCCGCACCGTGTACGCGGTGGCGGCCTTCAGCCGGCCGGTGGTCCGCCAGCTGCGCTGGTCCTCGGCGAGCGTCCCGGCGACCACCCGGCCGTCCGGGCCGACCACGGTGACGTCGGTGAGCCGGCTGCCCTGCAGGGCGGTCACGGTGACCGGCTGGGAGGGGTCGGCGTCGCCCTCCGCCGAGAGCCGCACCAGCGGGGCCGCGTCGATCCGGTGCGGTCCGGTGGGATCGTCGTCCCCGGCCGTGCAGGCGGCCAGCGGCACCAGGACCGCGAGGGTCAGTGAGATGCCGCCGAGAGCTGCGATTCCGCGCCTGTCGGCCATGACCGCCTCCGAGGGTTCGCACGATTGATCAGATCGTAGGAACGCCCTCGGCCGAGCGACATCCGGGGGACTTCCGGTTCACCCGCCGGAGTGAGGCCGTCATCCCGGGGACGCAGCGGCGGGCCCGGGACGCAGCAGGGCCGGTCCTCCCGTGCGGGAGGACCGGCCCTGTGCCGGAGAGCGGGAACCTACTGGTTCTGGTTCTCGCCCCGGTAGAACTCGAAGACCCATCCGAAGATGCCGATCGCGATGATCGGGGCGGCCCAGAACATCAGCCACCAGCCGAAGATCACGCCCAGGAAGGCGAGCGCGCCACCGAGCGCCAGCGAGAGCGGCTGCCAGCTGTGCGGGGCGAAGAAGCCCAGCTCGCCGGAGTCGTCCGCGACCTCGGCCTCGGGGTTGTCACCCGCGCCGCTGTCCACCCGGCGGGCGGTGAAGGCGAGGTAGTACCCGATGAACGCGCACAGGCCGAAGGCCAGGAACAGCGCGGTGGTGCCGGCGGCCTCGATGCCGTGGTCGGAGCCGTTGGTCCACAGGCCGTAGGTGATGGCCATGGCCAGGACGAAGACCGACAGGCCGAGGAAGATCTTTCCCTGTTCCTTCATCAGGCGTCACCCTCGCTCTTGCCCTTGCCCAGCTTCGGGGCGTCGTACTTCGCCGGGGTCACACCGGCGAGGTGCTTGGCCGGCTCACCGTGGTTCTCCAGGTAGTCCAGCGCGGCGATCTCCGGGTGGTGGAGGTCGAAGGCCGGGGATTCCGAGCGGATCCGCGGGAGGGTGAGGAAGTTGTGCCGCGGCGGCGGGCAGGAGGTCGCCCACTCCAGGGAGCGGCCGAAGCCCCACGGGTCGTCCACGGTGACCTTCTCGCCGTACTTGGCGGTCTTCCAGACGTTGTAGAGGAACGGCAGGATCGACAGGCCGAGCACGAAGGAGCCGAGCGTCGAGACGGTGTTCAGGGTGGTGAAGCCGTCCGAGTTCAGGTAGTCGGCGTAGCGGCGGGGCATGCCCTCCGCGCCGAGCCAGTGCTGCACCAGGAAGGTCGTGTGGAAGCCGAAGAACAGCGTCCAGAAGGTGATCTTGCCGAGGCGCTCGTCCAGCATCTTGCCGGTCATCTTCGGCCACCAGAAGTGGAAGCCGGCGAACATCGCGAACACGACGGTGCCGAAGACCACGTAGTGGAAGTGGGCGACGACGAAGTACGAGTCCGAGACGTGGAAGTCGATCGGCGGGGAGGCCAGCAGGACACCGGTCAGACCACCGAAGAGGAAGGTGACCAGGAAGCCGACCGTCCAGAGCATCGGGGTCTCGAAGCTCAGCGAGCCCTTCCACATGGTGCCGACCCAGTTGAAGAACTTCACACCGGTCGGGACCGCGATCAGGAAGGTCATGAAGGAGAAGAACGGCAGCAGCACTTGGCCGGTGACGTACATGTGGTGCGCCCACACCGTCACGGACAGACCGGCGATCGCGATGGTGGCCGCGATCAGGCCGGAGTAGCCGAACATCGGCTTGCGGCTGAAGACCGGGATGATCTCCGACACGATGCCGAAGAACGGCAGCGCGATGATGTACACCTCGGGGTGGCCGAAGAACCAGAACAGGTGCTGCCAGAGCAGCGCCCCGCCGTTGGCCGGGTCGAAGACGTGGGCACCGAACTTGCGGTCCGCCTCCAGGGCGAACAGCGCGGCGGCCAGGACCGGGAAGGCCAGCAGGACCAGCACCGAGGTCAGCAGGACGTTCCAGACGAAGATCGACATCCGGAACATCGTCATGCCGGGGGCGCGCATGCAGATGATCGTGGTGATGAAGTTGACCGCACCGAGGATCGTGCCGAAGCCGGAGAAGGCCAGACCCATGATCCACATGTCGCCGCCGATGCCGGGCGAGTGAACCGCGTCCGACAGCGGGGCGTAGGCGAACCAGCCGAAGTCGGCGGCGCCCTGCGGGGTCAGGAAGCCCGCCACCGCGATGGTCGAGCCGAAGAGGTACAGCCAGTACGCGAACATGTTCAGACGCGGGAAGGCCACGTCCGGGGCGCCGATCTGGAGCGGCATGATCCAGTTCGCGAAGCCCGCGAACAGCGGCGTCGCGAACATCAGCAGCATGATCGTGCCGTGCATCGTGAACGCCTGGTTGAACTGCTCGTTCGACAGGAGCTGGGTCCCGGGACGAGCCAGTTCGGCGCGCATGACCAGGGCGAGGATGCCGCCGATCAGGAAGAAGGCGAACGACGTGCCCAGGTACAGGGTGCCGATCGTCTTGTGGTCAGTGGTGGTCAGCCACTTGATGATGGTCGAACCCGGCTTCCGGGTCCGCTGCGCCCCGACCGTGACGGCCTCGGCGCCCCCGCCGGCCGCGGCGGGCTCGTTGAGGATTGTCACTTCTCTTCACTTCCCATAGCGATGAGGCCGGAGGGCACCGCACCGTTCTGGCCCTTGGCGCGAAGCTCGGCCAGGTGCTTGTCGTAGTCGGCGCGGTCGACGACCTTGACGTTGAACAGCATGCGCGAGTGGTCGACGCCGCAGAGCTCGGCGCACTTGCCCATGTACTCGCCCTTGACGGTGGGGGTGACCTCGAACTTGTTCACCACACCCGGCACGACGTCCATCTTCATCATGAAGTTGACGGGCCAGAAGTCGTGGATGACGTCACGCGAGGTGAGACGGAACTGCACCGTCTCGTTGACCGGCAGCCAGAGCGTCGGAGCGTCCTTGGGCGTACCGACTTCGTACGCGGCGTCCTTGTTGGCCGGGTCGGGGGTCTCGGTGTTCTCGTAGTTGAACGCCCAGCTCCACTGGAAGCCCAC
The DNA here is from genome assembly GCF_040609095.1 of Kitasatospora sp. NPDC004799. Classification (NCBI taxonomy): domain Bacteria; kingdom Bacillati; phylum Actinomycetota; class Actinomycetes; order Kitasatosporales; family Streptomycetaceae; genus Kitasatospora; species Kitasatospora sp. NPDC004799. The sequence goes on along the minus strand of NZ_JBEXJK010000089.1, from coordinate 4,417 downwards.
CACGTTGACGTAGTGCTGCGGCTTCTCGGAGGTGGCGGTCAGCTTCGCCTCGTCGCGGGCGACGAAGTAGAAGAGGACCGAGACGATGATGATGGGGACCGCGGTGTAGAGCGCCTCGATGGGCACGTTGTACCGGGTCTGCGGGGGGACCTCCACACCGGTGCGCTTGCGCCGGTGGAAGACCACGCTCCAGATGATCAGACCCCACATCAGTACGCCGACCACCAGCGCCGCGATCCAGGAGCCCTGCCACATCTGGAGGACCATGGGCCCTTCCTTGGTGACGGGGCTCGGGAGGCCAAGCCTGGGGAGGTCGTTGGCCGAGCAGCCGGTGGCGGTCGCGATGACGAGGCCCAGTGCCAGCGCCTGAGGCAGCTTCCGCCGCATCGTGCGCCGCGGCGAGCGGTCGGAGCCGTTGGGACTCACGTAGCGCCTTCCCGAAGTCTCGCCCGCCTTCGCGTCGCCCCGGGGAGGAGTGTGAGCCTCCCCGGCGACCCGTCCACGGGCACGGTTTGAATGCTTATGCGGGCCAAACCCTACTCCAGCCTTATGCGCTCCTGACGGGCAGCCCCCGGTAACGCGCCGCCCGCTAGCCCGATCAGGCCCGGTGGGGGCTGCGTCGCAGGTCATCGTAGGCATTCGAGGTCCGTACGCCCGATCGGGGGATGACCTCGGACGACGCCCGTGACGGCCCGTCGGGCGTGGACGAAGCGGACATTCGGGATGATCGACTGACGGTGGGTGAGCCGCGCGGACGGACCGGGACGCGGGCCGGGTGTGTCGTTAAATGTGACCGTGTACTTCGACGCGGCCTCGACGGCCCCCCTGCACCCCGTCGCGCGGCAGGCACTGACCGCCGCCCTGGACGAGGGCTGGGCCGATCCGGCCCGGCTGTACCGCTCCGGCCGGCAGGCCCGGATGCTGCTGGACGCCGCCCGCGAGACGGTGGCCGCGGTGCTGGGCGCCCGGGCGGACGAGATCGCCTTCACCGCGAGCGGCACCCAGGCCGTCCAGCTCGGCCTGCTCGGCGCCCTGGCCGGGAACCGGCGGCGCGGCGGCCACTTCGTGCACTCCGCGGTGGAGCACTCCAGCGTGCTGCACGTCGCCGAGCGCCACGCGGGGGCCGGCGGCGAGGTGTCGGTCGCGCCGGTGGACCGGGGCGGCCGGGTCGACCCGGCGGCCTTCGGCGCGCTGCTGCGACCGGACACCGCGCTGGCCGCGGTGCAGAGCGCCAACCACGAGGTCGGCACGGTGCAGCCGGTCGGCGAGGTCGCCGCGCTGTGCGCCGGGGCCGGCGTCCCGCTGCTGGTCGACGCGGCGCAGAGCGCCGGCCGGGTGGACGTCCCGGCGGGCTGGTCGCTGCTGACCGCGAGCGCCCACAAGTGGGGCGGGCCGCCCGGGGTCGGGGTGCTGGCGGTGCGCAAGGGCGTCCGGTACGCCTCGCCGCTGCCGGCCGACGAACGCGAGGGCGGCCGGGTGCCCGGCTACGTCAACGTCCCGGCGATCGTGGCCGCGGCCGCCTCGCTGCGCGCCGTACGGGCGGAGGCCGAGCAGGAGAACGCCCGGCTGCACGCGCTGGTGGAGCGGATCCGCACCCGGGTGCCGCGGCTGGTGCCCGAGGTGGAGGTGGTCGGCGACCCGGTGCGGCGGCTGCCGCACATCGTCACCTTCTCCTGCCTGTACGTGGACGGGGAGGTGCTGCTGACCGAGCTGGACCGGGCGGGCTTCGCGGTCTCCTCCGGCTCCTCTTGCACCTCGTCCACGCTGACGCCCAGCCACGTGCTGGCGGCGATGGGGGTGCTCACCGAGGGGAACGTCCGGGTCTCGCTGCCGTACGGGACGGCCGAGGCCGACGTGGAGCGCTTCCTCGCGGTGCTGCCCGACCTGGTGGCCGGCGTCCGGGCGCCGCTCGGGCTGGACCTGCCGGCGCCGGCGGTCGAGCCGACGGTGGAGGCCGGCACCCTCCTCATCGACGCCCTGGGCAAGCGGTGTCCGCTGCCGGTGATCGAGCTGGCGAAGCGGATCGGCGAGGTGCCGCCGGGCGGCACGGTCGCCGTGCTGGCGGACGACGAGGCGGCCCGGCTGGACATCCCGGCCTGGTGCGAGATGCGCGGGCACGAGTACGCGGGCGAGGCCCCGGCCGCCGAGTACGGCGGCGACCGGGGCTCGGCCTACCTCGTCGTCCGGCGGACTACTTGACCAGGTGCGCGGTGACCTCTGCGGCCGCCTCGGCGCCGTAGGCCTCCTCGAAGCGCTTCAGGAAGGCCGCCGGGCGCAGCTCGTACTCCTGGGTGCCGACGGTCTCGATCACCAGGGTGGCGAGCATGCAGCCGAGCTGGGCGGAGCGCTCCAGGTCGAGGTCCCAGGACAGGCCGGCCAGGAAGCCCGCGCGGAAGGCGTCGCCGACACCGGTCGGGTCGACCTTGGCCTCCTCCTTGGCGCAGCCGACCACGATCGGCTCCTCGCCCTTGCGCTCGATCCGCACGCCCTTGCTGCCCAGGGTGGTGATCCGGGTGCCGACGCGGCCGAGCAGCTCGTCGGCGTCCCAGCCGGTCTTGCCCTCGATCAGCGCGGCCTCGTACTCGTTGGTGAAGAGGTACGCGGCGCCGTCGACGATCTCGCGGATGTCGTCGCCCTCCAGGCGGGCCAGCTGCTGGGAGGGGTCGGCGGCGAAGGCGTAGCCGCGGGTGCGGCACTCCTGGGTGTGGCGGACCATGCCCTGCGGGTCGTCGGCGCCGATCAGGACGAGGTCCAGGCCGCCGACGCGGTCGGAGATCGGCTTCAGCTCGATGTTGCGGGCCTCGGCCATGGCACCGGTGTAGAACGAGGCGATCTGGTTGTGGTCCTCGTCCGTGGTGCACATGAAGCGCGCGGTGTGCCGGGTCTCGGAGATGTGGACGGAGTCGCAGTCCACGTTGTTGCGCTCCAGCCAGCTGCGGTACTCGGAGAAGTCCGCGCCGGCGGCGCCGACCAGGACCGGGCGCAGGCCGAGCACACCCATGCCGAAGGCGATGTTCGGCGCGACGCCGCCGCGGCGGATGTCCAGGGTGTCGACCAGGAAGGACAGCGACACGGTGTGCAGCTGCTCGGCGACGAGCTGGTCGGCGAACCGGCCGGGGAACGTCATCAGGTGGTCGGTGGCGATCGAGCCGGCGACGGCGATACGCACGGGAGGTCTCCTCAGGATGGCTGCGGGGCCAGCGGGCAGGCGGGGATGAACCCACCCACGGTACCCGGCCCCGGGGGGCGCCCAGGCAGGAGTGCCGCAAGTTGCCGCCCGCACGGCCATGGTGGCACCCGCTGCCCTCGAATGTGTACTACCTCCCGGTAGCACTGGTGGGCGGCCGGGCCCCTGCCTAGGGTCGGCCCTGGAGGGCCCGTCGTGCGGGCCCCGTCGTCGACCGTGGCAGCGTGGCCACGGCTTGGATCCGGAGCGATGCCCGATGATGACCGACCACTGTGCCCTGCCCGCCCTGCGGAGCGAGGACGGCGAGACGCTCGACGCCCTGGTGGACTCCTCCCGGCGGCTGCGCCGGTTCTGGCCGCAGGTCGCGGTCGGCCCGCAGCCCACCGCCCCCGTCCCGGCCGGCTTCCAGGTCCCCTCCGGGGCGCAGCGGGTGGTCGCCGGGATGGCCGAGTACGGCTTCTGAGCCCGCACCGTACCGGAGCGGACCGGTACGGAACCGGATCCGACCGGGGCACGTCAGATCCGCGCGGAGCGGCCGAGGAGGCGGCACCGCTGAGCCCTCGGGAGGATGTGCAGATGGATCTGGAGACGATGCCCCGGCGCGGTCGGCGGGCGATGGCGCTGGCGGGTCTGGCGCTGGCGGCGGTGGTGACGGTGGCCGGCTGCGACGGGGGCGGCAAGCCCGCCTCGGACTCGGCGGCGGGCGGCGCGGCCTCCGCATCGGCCTCGGCGTCGGCCTCGGCTTCGGCGGGTGGCGCCGCGCAGTCCCCGACCGGGTCCGCGAGCCCGCCGGCCGCGACGGGCGGGTCCCCGGGTGCCGCCCAGCCGGCCCAGCCGCCGACCGGCTTCACGCCGGCCCCGGCCTCGCCCGCGCCCGGGCAGCCGACCCCGGCCGATCCCCCGGGCAACGGCATCGCGGTGGGCGAGCCGGCCCCGAACGGTTCGGGCTCGCCGGTCCGCCCGCCGGTCGGCTACCGGCTGGACGGCACCACCAAGCTGACCGTCTACTTCTTCGGCGGGGTCTGCACCCAGTACGCGCTGAAGGCGGACGAGTCGCAGCCGGGCCGGGTGGACGTGCTGGTCGTGCCGGGCCCGCCCACCGTCCCGCCGGGGCAGGTCTGCAACGCGCTGGCCAAGCGGCTGTGGCACATCGGCCTGCCGAACGTGCGCGGCATGCTCAGCGTGATCGTGATCTTCACCTTCATCGGCGCCTGGGACGACTTCCTGTGG
>NZ_JBEXJK010000088.1:0-24694 GCF_040609095.1 Kitasatospora sp. NPDC004799 | reverse complement strand
GGGGCCCCGAACTGCTCCGGGAACTGCTCCGCGGCCTGGTACGGGGCCGGCGGCACCGGCGTCGGGTAGCCGCCGCCCTGCGGAGGCAGCTGCGGCGGCACGTCGTACGCGGCGGCCGGCGGCTGGGGCGCGGCGGGCCGACCGGCCCGCAGACCGTACGGGTCCTGGCCGTCCTGCGGGTGCCCGTACGCGTCCGCCGCGTACGGGTCCTGGGCGTAGGTGTCGGCCACGTACCAGTCGCCGGACGGCGACTCGGCGCCCGGCCGGCTCTCACCGCGGCCCGGCGGCCGCTCCTCGCTGCGCCCGGTCATGTCACCTCTTCGCTGTCGTGGGGGGAGGCCGGCCCGGCGGTGCGGGGTGTCGGCGGTATCAAGGACCAACCTTCTCATCACCGGCGGCCCGATCCCGGCCATCCGGGCTGCTGCCGCGCGGTGTCTGCGCACGACCGCCACCAGGGGCGTCGTCCGTCCCACCGGTCCCGTCCGGCGCCGGGGCCCCGGCGGGGTCCTTCCCGGTGTCCTCCGCAGACTCCTCCACCGGCTTCTCCGCCGGCTTCTCCGCCGGGTCCTGCGCCGGGTCCTGCGCCGATCCGGCGCCGCCCGCCGCCGGGGCGTCCCCGATCGGCTGGTCGCCGTCCTCGTGCGGCTGCCCGCCGAGCCGCTTGCGCTGGCGCACGAAGCGCAGCGCGGCCAGCAGCAGCAGGACGCCGGCGCCCGCGAAGACGTACAGCACCCCGTTGGTCACCGAGGTGACGTCCACCTGGAACCGCTGCGGTTCGCCGTACGGCCGCGGGTTGGGGCCGGTGGTCCACAGCTGGGCGGTCATCCAGACCGGCCCGTTGTTGCGGGCCTCGGCGTTGAAGCGGAGGGTCGCGCTCTGCGAGGCGGGGAGGACCAGCTCCTCCTCCTTGCTCACCCGCAGCCGGTTCGGCTGGGCCGAGGTGAGCACCAGCTTCAGGTTGGTGACCGTCTGGGTCAGGTCGTTGCGGACGCTGACCTGGAGCAGACCGGTGTTGCCGGCCAGGGTGACCACGTTCTTCTTGGGCACCTGGACGGCGTTGGTCAGCTCCTTCAGGTACGCCGTGACACCGGTGCGGTACGTGTTCCCGGCCTGCGGCTGGTCGCGCCACGCGGTGGACAGCGAGCGGACCATCGCGGCGCTGAACGGGCCGCGCACCCGCTGCGGCAGGGTGAGCACCCGCATCAGGGTGTCCAGGTCCTGCTGGATGTCGTCGGTGCGGCTCAGGTCGGCCGCCGCCAGCTCCGAGGCACGGGCCTGGGCCGGGTAGTCGGTGGGCGCCGGGACGGCGGTGTTGGCCTTCGGGTCGGCCGCGGACTGGGCCAGCGCGTCCAGCTTGACCGAGGAGATCCACTTGCCGTCCGCCGTCTGGAGGGCGTTCGCCAGTGCCTTGGCGCCGGCGGCGCTCAGCTCGCGCGGCGGCATGACCAGCAGCCCGCGCTGGTTCTGCGGCTGCTCGTGGGTGATCGCGAAGGTCTCGGCGAGGAAGCGCTGGGTGGACTCGGTCTGCGCCTGCGGGCTGCTCAGGTCCTTGGCGAAGAGCGCGGAGACGGTCTCGTCGGCCACCACGGCGCTCTGTCCGTTGCCGATCGGGCGGACGGCGGTCGGGGTGTAGTTGAGCGAGTCCGGCTCCGGCATGACCGCGCCGTTGACCAGCACCAGCCCGCTGCCCGACTGCTGGGCGAGGGCGGCGATCTGCTGGTCGAGGAGGCCCTGGTACGGCCAGGCGACGTCGGAGCGGGTGTCCACGGCGAGCCGGCCCTCGACGGTCAGCCGGCCGGCGGTGGCCGCCTTGTTCAGCGCGGTGGTCATCCCGGCCAGGTCGGAGCCGTTGTGCGCGATCGAGGCGAGGTCCGGGTCGGCGTACGGCAGCGAGACCACCTGGTCGCCCGGCCTGGCGACGGCGGCCCGGAGCTTGTCCAGCCAGGCGACGGCGGCGGCCGAGGCCGGGACCTGGACGGTGTTGTCGTCCTTGGCCGACTTGCCCGACGCCTCGGTGCCCGGCTTCTGCACCCGGTAGGGCTTGGTCATCGCGAGCGCGGCGTCCAGCAGGTCCGGGTCGACCACCCAGGTCAGGCCGTTCAGCTTGGCGCCGGTGTCGACCAGCTCGTACAGCCGGCCGCCCGGGGCGAACTCGGTGGCCAGGCTGTCGTCGCGCAGCACCGAGACCGGCTGGTCGCTGCCGTCGGTGCTGGTCTGGGCGGCCAGCACCGGCGGGTGCACCAGCGGCCAGACCGTGCTGACCTTCGTCGGCTGCGCCTCGGCGCCGCCCGGGTTGTACGGCAGGAAGGTCCGGGCGATGCCCAGGGCGCGGTCGCGCGGGTTCTCGGCGGTCCCGCCCCAGGCGTCCACCGCGAGCTCGTACGCGCCGCTCGTGGAGAACCCGAGGTCGCCCACCGCGACGCTCAGGGTGTACGGCTGGGTCTTCCCCGGTTCGAGCTCCGGCAGGGCGTACTGCGGGGTGTCCAGCTCCACGCCGTCCCTGCTGTCCGGCGCGGTGCGGCCGGCCACGATGGCCAGGTCGTTGCGCCGGTCCAGCGGCTTGTTGGAGTACGGCTTGAGGACGGCCGCGTGGGCGCCCTTGATCGGGGACTTGCCGGCGTTGGTGACGTGTCCGGAGATCGTCACGGTGCCGTTCGGGACGGCCACCTGCGGGCTCAGCGTGTCGATGGTCATCACCACCGGGTACTCGGCCGTGACCGAGGAGTCGGCGGCCGGCCGGACGTTGCCGCCGGCGGGCAGCGCGCCGGCCGGGGTGGCCGTGAAGAGGACCAGGGCGGCCGCGCAGGCGGCGGCCAGGCGCAGGCCCGCGCGGCGCGCCCGGCGGGCCGGATGGCGGCCCTCGGCGGGGCGCTCGGCCCGTCCAGGCTGTCGGTGCGCCCCCAGGCCCGAGTGCCGTGCCGGCTCACTCACTCGCTTCGCCCTCGCCGTTCTCGATCGTTCGCTGCTGATGCTGTCCGTCCGGCGGTCCGCCCGACGGTCTCGCCTGACCCGTGTGGAACTCTTCGTCCGACGGCGTCACCGCACCGCCGCCGCGGGGGTTTCCGCGGGTGGTGGCGGCGCGCGACACCGCATCCCCTGTCCGGTGCCCGAGACCCGTCCACCGGCATGGTAACGATGCAGCCCGCGGTGCAGTGTTGCGGGCTGTGGGGTGAGACGCCCAGAACGCGCGGGCGGTTGACCTGTCGGGGCACGTACCCTTGTGAGCCGTGTCCACTGCCAATGAGCCCACCGCGCGCACCGACCGTTCCAGCACCGCCGTCCAGGTCGTACCAGGCCTGAGCGAGGCCCAGACGCTCGGCCTCCAAGAGCTGCTGCGGGTGTCGCCGGTCGCCGACGAGATCGCCCGGCGGTTTCAGGCGGCCGGCCACCGGCTGGCGCTGGTCGGCGGGTCCGTCCGGGACGCGCTGCTCGGCCGGCTCGGCAACGACCTGGACTTCACCACCGACGCCCGCCCGCAGCAGGTGCTCAAGCTGGTCAAGGGCTGGGCGGACGCGGTCTGGGACGTCGGCATCGCCTTCGGCACGGTCGGCGCCCGCAAGGACACCCCCGAGGGCTCCTTCCTGATCGAGATCACCACCTACCGCTCCGAGGCGTACGACCGCACCTCGCGCAAGCCCGAGGTCAGCTACGGCGACACCATCGAGGAGGACCTGGTCCGCCGGGACTTCACGGTCAACGCGATGGCCGTCGACCTGCCCGGCCGCGGCTTCGTCGACCCGCACCGCGGCCTGGAGGACCTGGAGGCCCGGGTGCTGCGCACCCCCGCCACCCCCGAGGAGTCCTTCTCCGACGACCCGCTGCGGATGATGCGGGCCGCCCGCTTCGCCGCCCAGCTGGACTTCGACCCGGCGCCCGAGGTGGTCGCCGCGATGACCGCGATGGCCGAGCGGCTCACCATCGTCTCCGCCGAGCGGATCCAGGCCGAGCTGAACAAGCTGCTGCTGGCCGCGCACCCGGTGAAGGGCCTGCGGCTGCTGGTCGACACCGGCCTGGCCGACCACGTGCTGCCCGAGCTGCCCGCGCTGCGGCTGGAGCGGGACGAGCACCACCGGCACAAGGACGTCTACGAGCACTCGCTGACCGTCCTGGAGCAGGCCATCGACCTGGAGCAGGACGGCCCGGACCTCACCCTGCGGCTGGCCGCGCTGCTGCACGACATCGGCAAGCCGCGCACCCGCCGCTTCGAGGCGGACGGCCGGGTCTCCTTCCACCACCACGAGGTGGTCGGCGCGAAGATGACCCGCAAGCGGATGCGCGAGCTCAAGTACTCCAAGGAGCTCACCGAGGACGTCTCGCGCCTGGTCGAGCTGCACCTGCGCTTCCACGGCTACGGCGGCGGCGAGTGGACCGACTCCGCGGTGCGCCGCTACGTCACCGACGCCGGGCCGCTGCTGGAGCGCCTGCACAAGCTGACCCGCTCCGACTGCACCACCCGCAACAAGAAGAAGGCGGCCGCGCTCTCCCGCACCTACGACGGTCTGGAGACCCGGATCGGCGAGCTGAAGGCGCAGGAGGAGCTGGACGCCGTCCGCCCGGCGCTGGACGGCAACCAGATCATGGAGCTGCTCGGCCTCAAGCCCGGCCCGCAGGTCGGCAAGGCGTACAAGCACATGCTCGAACTCCGGCTGGAGCACGGCCCGATGGAGCACGACGAGGCGGTCGCGGCGCTGCGCGACTGGTGGGCCGGGCAGCAGGGCTGAGCCCGGCTCCGGCGCGCGGGACGAAGTTCCGGGCGGGGCTCCGGACAGGACACGAGGGGTGGCCCCGGCCGAGCGCCGGGGCCACCCCTCGTCCGTCCCGGGCTACTTGACCTGCTTCAGGCAGAGCACGTAGTCCAGGGCCGGGAAGTTGGGGTGCTTGCTGGTGTACCAGCTGTCCGACTTCGGCTGCTTCTCGCAGACCTTCTCGTCGGAGGTGGCGAGGTACTTGTAGACGATCTTGTACTGCGCCTTGGCGTCGGTGCAGGGCACCACGGTGATCTTCGGGTTGGTGTCGGTGGTCTCGCTGGTGCCGTTCGCGTTGCGCAGGCAGTCGCCCGTGTTGGCCGCGTCCACCTTGCTGTCCGAGTCGGCCGTCGGGGTGGTGACCGGCGGGAGCGTGATCGTCGGGGCCGGCAGCGTGAAGGTCGGCGAGGGGATGACCGGCGGGGTGTAGGTCGGCATCGGCAGCGGGGTGGGCGAGAAGGTCAGCACCGTGGACGTCGGCGTCGGGTCGGCGACCGGGTCGTTCTTCCCCGGGCCGAGCACCCCGGTGGCGGCCAGGGCCACGGTGACCGCGAGCGAGACCGGCACCAGCAGCATCGCGATGTGCGGCCGGCTGGTCAGCGGGACGCCCGGGTCGAGCTGCGGACCGTGGCTGCCCGGGACGGGCGGCGGCAGCTGCTTGAACTTGTTGTGCGGGCCGAGGTTCAGCAGCAGCGTGATCGGGGTCAGCAGCCAGGAGACCAGGCTCCACCAGCCCTGGACCAGCGTCCGGGCCGACATGTCGCGCACCGTCGCCGTGCCGCAGGTGCGGCAGAACGGGCCGGTCATCCGCAGCATCCGGTAGGCGATGATCAGGCCCTGGTGGCCGCGGACGGTGGCCTCCACCGCCGGGTAGCCGCCGCAGAACCGGCAGGTGGTCCCGTCCACCGGGGGCGGCGGGTACCCGTAGCCGTAGCCGCCGGGCGGGGGCGGGGGCGGGGCGCCGTACGGCTGCTCGGGCGGCGGCGGGGGGCTCGGGTAGCCGTACCCGGGGGGCGGCGGCGGTGGGGGCGGGGCGCCGTAGGAGCCGCCGGTGGCGTACGGGTTGCCGTCGCCCGGCGGCGGGCCGTACGGCATCTGGGGCGGAGGCGGAGCGGACAAGGAGGTCCCCCGGGAAGGAGAGGCGGAAGAGTTCAGGACTTCTTCACCGGCGGGACGCCGGTGGTGGCGGGCGCCAGCGGGCCGAGGCAGAGCACGTACCGCTTCTTGTTCCAGCGGCGGCCGCTCTTGCCCGAGACCACGCTCGTGGTCTGCGGCGTCTGCTTGCAGCGGTTCACGTCCGTGGTGCCCTCGAACTTCGCGAGGACCCGGTAATTCGCCTTGCTGTCAGTGCACTTGACGATGTCGACGTCGCGGGAGCCGTTCGCCCGCACGCAGTCGCCGGGCTTGGCGCTGCTGACACTCGGACCGGCCACGAAGTAGCCCACCGCCAGCGCCAGGCAGCCGCCGACCACTCCGACGATCCGCAGCTTGGACCGCAGGCCGCGCTTCTTGTCGGCCGGCGCGGCCGGTGCGGGCGGCGCCGCCGGAGCGGGCTGCGGCTGGCCGTACGGCCCGGCGGGCGGCTGCTGCGCGTACGGGTTGGGGCCCGGCTGGCCGTAGGCCGGCTGGCCGTACGGCTGCTGCCCGTAGGGCTGCGGACCCGGCGGCTGCTGCGGGTAGCCGGGCGGCGGGCCGTAGCCGGCCGGGGCCGGCGGCGCGGGCTGTCCGTAGGCCGGCGGCGGTCCGTACGGCGCGGCCGGCGGGGGGACGGGCGCCCCGTACGACGGTGCTGCGGGCGGTCCCACCGGGGCCGGTCCGTACGGATTGGGCGGTGTGCTCATCAGTTCGTCCCCCGAGGCAGAGTTCTGTCGTTCCGACAGGTTGAGTACCTTAGCGAGTCGGTCGGACCACCTCGGCCCCGAGCCCCCGGGGCCCTCCAGGAGGCCTGGTCACCGGGGGAGCGGGCTCCGGCGGGCGGCGCCCAGGTAGAGGACGGCCGTCAGGGCGTATACCCCGGCGACCCCGAGCACCACCGCGACGGAGCGGCCGGACAGCGGCAGCACCAGCGCGGTGACGAGGGCGGCGGCCACGAAGGCGACGTTGAACAGCACGTCGTAGATGGCGAAGACCCGGCCGCGGTACTCGTCCTCGACCGACTCCTGCACCACCGTGTCGGCGCAGATCTTGGTGCCCTGGGTGACCACCCCGAGCAGCAGGGCGGCGATCAGGCAGGGCACCAGGGTGAAGCTCAGGCCCAGCGCGGGGACGAAGACCACCGGGGCGACCAGGCAGGCCGTCATCCACCCGGCCAGGCCCAGCCGGCGGGTGCACCAGGGGCTGACCAGCGCGGCGACGAAGAACCCGGCGGCGGACAGGCCGACCGCCTGGCCGAGGGTGACCAGCCCGGCCGCGCTGTCGGCCGGGTCGTTGAAGGTGTACCGGGCGAGCATCACCACGACCACGATCAGCACGCCGTAGCAGAACCGGGCCGCGGTGACGGCGGCCAGCGCGTGCACGGCGGGCCGGCAGTCCCGGACCAGGTGGCGCACCGCGGCGCCGAGGTCGACGGCGGCCCGGACCAGCGCCTGGTTGAGCCCGGGGCGGTCCGCGTGCCGGTCCGGGCCGAGCAGGTCGCGGTCCATCCGGCGGGCGGCCAGCGCGGCCGACAGGTAGAGCAGCGCGGCCACCGTGACCAGGGCGGCGTCGGCCCTCGGCCCCGGGGCCATCAGCTGGTGCAGCAGGAAGCCGATGCCCCCGCCCGAGGCGGCGGCGACCGTCCCGAGGGTGGGGGAGAGGGCGTTGGCGGTGACCAGCCGGTCCTGCTCCACCACCCGGGGCAGGGCGGCGGACAGGCCGGCCAGGATGAACCGGTTGAGCGCGGTGACCAGCAGGGCCGAGGCGAAGAACAGCCAGGTCGGCGCCTCGGCCAGCAGCAGCGCGCCGGTGACCAGGCCCAGCCCGAAGCGGGCCAGGTTGCCGACGTAGAGCACCTGGCGGCGGCGCCAGCGGTCCAGCAGCACGCCGGCGAACGGGCCGATCACCGAGAACGGCAGCAGCATCACGGCCAGCACCGAGGCGATGTCGGCGGGGGAGGACTGCTTCTCGGGGGAGAAGACCACGTACGCGGCGAGCGAGACCTGGAAGACGCCGTCCGAGAGCTGGGAGAGCACCCGGGCGGTCAGCAGCCGCCGGAAGTCGCGGCCCTTCAACAGGTCGAGGAGAGTGGCGCGGTGCGCGGACTGGTGGGTGCTGCCGTTCTCGGTGATCGCCACCCGCCCAGAGTGCCATGGAACCGGCCGACGTTTCACGTGAAACATTGGCCGCGAGAACGTGAAGGGCCCGCGGTCCGCAGACCGTGGGCCCTTCCGACGGGCTAGGGGCGGCAGCGGCTCGGCCGCCGCCGCTCAGCGCCGGGTGCTCAGCGCTCGACCTCGCCGCGGATGAACTTCTCGACGTTCTCGCGGGCCTCGTCGTCGAAGTACTGGACCGGCGGGGACTTCATGAAGTACGAGGAGGCCGACAGGATCGGGCCACCGATGCCGCGGTCCTTGGCGATCTTCGCGGCGCGCAGGGCGTCGATGATGACACCGGCGGAGTTCGGGGAGTCCCAGACCTCCAGCTTGTACTCCAGGTTCAGCGGGACGTCGCCGAAGGCCTTGCCCTCCAGGCGGACGTAGGCCCACTTGCGGTCGTCCAGCCAGGCCACGTAGTCCGAGGGGCCGATGTGGACGTTCTTGGCGCCCAGCTCGCGGTCGCGGATCTGCGAGGTGACGGCCTGGGTCTTGGAGATCTTCTTGGACTCCAGGCGCTCGCGCTCGAGCATGTTCTTGAAGTCCATGTTGCCGCCGACGTTCAGCTGCATGGTGCGCTCGAGGATGACACCGCGGTCCTCGAACAGCTTGGCCATCACGCGGTGCGTGATGGTCGCGCCGACCTGGGACTTGATGTCGTCACCGACGATCGGCACGCCGGCCTCGGTGAACTTGTCCGCCCACTCCTTGGTGCCCGCGATGAACACCGGCAGGGCGTTCACGAAGGCGACCTTGGCGTCGATGGCGCACTGGGCGTAGAACTTGGCCGCGTCCTCGGAACCGACGGGCAGGTAGCAGACCAGGACGTCGACCTGCTGGTCCTTCAGGACCTGGACGACGTCGACCGGCGCCTCGTCCGACTCCTCGATGGTCTCCAGGTAGTACTTGCCCAGGCCGTCGAGGGTGTGGCCGCGCTGGACGGTCACGCCGGTCGGCGGCACGTCGCAGATCTTGATGGTGTTGTTCTCGCTGTTGCCGATGGCGTCGGCCAGGTCGAAGCCGACCTTCTTGGCGTCGACGTCGAAGGCGGCGACGAACTCCACGTCACGGACGTGGTAGTCGCCGAACTGGACGTGCATCAGGCCGGGGACCTTGCCGGCCGGGTCGGCGTCCTTGTAGTACTCGACACCCTGCACCAGCGACGCGGCGCAGTTGCCCACGCCCACGATGGCTACGCGAACCGAACCCATTCCGGTTGCTCCCTGTGATCTCATGAGGACCGCCGGGGTCGGCGGAACTCGTCCTGCTTCTTCGATGACTGCATGTACGGGCGCGAGGCGCCCAATCCTGCCGCGCGGCACAGGGCTGGCGCGGTGTCAGCGCTCCTGGTCGGAGCGCCCCGGGCGGTCGTACGGCGGCCCGGACGGGTCCGGGGACCCGGTCTCCTGGCCACGGCCGTCCGAAGTCCTTCGGGGGCCGGCGGTGCCGCCGCCGGCGTCGGGGCCGGTCCGGCCGGTGCGGTTGGACCGCTCGGTCTCGATCAGCTCGTTGAGCCAGCGGACCTCGCGCTCCACCGACTCCAGTCCGTGCCGCTGGAGTTCGACGGTGTAGTCGTCGAACCGCTCGCGGGCGCGGGCCAGCGAGTTGCGCATCCGCTCCAGCCGCTCCTCCAGCCGGCTGCGGCGCCCCTCCAGGACGCGCATCCGCACGGCCCGGTCGGTCTGGCCGAAGAAGGCGAAGTGCACGCCGAAGTGCTCGTCCTCCCAGGCGTCCGGGCCGGAGTCGGCGAGCAGTTCCTCGAAGCGCTGCTTCCCCTCGGCGGAGAGCCGGTAGACGATCTTGGACCGCTTGCCGTTGAGCGCGGTGGCCGGGACGTACTCGACGTCCGGGTTGTCCTCGACCAGGAAGCCCTGGGCGACCAGGCTCTTCAGGCAGGGGTAGAGCGTCCCGTAGGAGAGCGCCCGGAACGTTCCGAGCAGGATGTTCAGCCGCTTGCGTAGTTCGTAGCCGTGCATCGGGGCGTCGTGGAGCAGTCCGAGGACGGCGAACTCCAGCACTCCTGAGCGCCTGCCCATGCCGTCGTCCTCCTCCCTCGCGGTGTCCGACCGGGCCGTCGCATCCGGCGGTATTCCGCTTCGATGTATCGGCTCGATATATCGAGAACAGTAAACCCGGCCCCCGGAACCGGCAAGGGGGGCACGCGTGAATGTGATCACAAGCCGACGCGCGGGCGGGGTTGGCAACGGGCGTGTAATGATCTGTCGCCGTTTTGTGCTCATTGGCAACTGATGTCCGATTAGGTGTATTTCCATGCTGCGTACGCTGTCGCGTGTGCACGAGGACCACCTCCGGGATCAGGGCGGTTTGCGGGCATCGGACGTGAACCCTGCCTTCAGGCTGGAAACGCCTGGCGAGGAGTGGCTGGAAGATGAGCGAGCGACGGCGAAGGACGCCCAACCCGGGCGGTGAGGGGCAGCAGCCCCCGGGAGGCGGCGGCCGTCGGGGCGACGGGCCGGGGCCCGACGAGCTGCGCTCGGACGGCGTCGGCCGGCGTCGCCCCTCGGGGGTCAGGGAAACCGCACAGCAGCCCCGGATGACCCGTGCGGAGATGCGCAAGGCTGCCCAGAAGAAGGGCAAGGGGGGCGCCAAGCGCGGTGCGGCCTCCGCCTCCGCCGCGGCCGCCGGCCCCGGCAAGAAGCGCTTCATCGACTACCCGCGGTTCGGCAAGACCGGCGTCCGGCGCTGGCTGCCGTCCTGGAAGCAGTGGCTGAGCGGCTTCCTGCTGGTCTTCGGCTGCTTCGTGGGCCTGGTGTTCTACCTGTACCAGACCACCAAGGTCCCGGAGCTGAACGAGCTGGTCAACAACCAGAACACGATCTACTACTGGGCCGACAGCACGGAGATGACCCGCAAGGGCCAGACCAACCGTCAGATCGTCGAGCTCAAGGACATCAGCCCCAACCTCCAGAACGCCGTCATCGCGGCGGAGAACAAGACCTTCGAGACCGACAGCGGCATCGACCCCAAGGGCATGCTCCGCGCCGTCTGGAACATGGCGAAGGGGGGTGAGACCCAGGGCGCCTCGACCATCACCCAGCAGTACGTGAAGAACGCCTACCTGAGCCAGGAGCAGACCCTCAGCCGCAAGGTGAAGGAGTTCTTCATCACGCTGAAGGTCAACCAGGAGAAGAAGAAGCCCGAGATCCTCACCGGCTACCTGAACACCAGCTGGTTCGGCCGCGGTGCGAACGGCGCCCAGGCCGCCGCCCAGGCGTACTACGGGGTGGACGCCAAGGACCTGAACGTCTGCCAGAGCGCCATGCTGGCCGGCCTGCTCAAGGGCGCGACCTACTACGACCCCACCAACCCGGCCAACAAGGAACGCGCCCAGGGCCGGTGGAACTGGATCCTGGACCAGATGGTGGACACCAAGGCCATCACCCCGGACGAGCGCGCCAAGTGCACCGCGTTCCCGGACCCGATCCCGCAGAAGCCCAGCTCCAACATGAACGGCGAGATCAGCTACCTGGTCGACACCGCCAACAAGTACGTGCTGGCCACCGACAAGACGATCACCCAGCAGATGATCGACCGGGGCGGCCTGAAGATCTACACCACCTTCGAGAAGGACAAGGTCGACGCCCTGAAGACGGCCGTCGACGCCGTCAAGGCGGAGAACCTCAACCCGCAGAAGCGGCCGGACAACGACACCAACATCCAGTTCGGCTCGGCCAGCATCCGCCCCGGCGACGGCGCGATCGTCGCCCTCTACGGCGGTGACGGCGTGGAGAACGGCCACTTCGACAACAACGCGGACGCCACCGGCGTCCAGGTCGGCTCGACCTTCAAGCCCTTCGTGCTGGCCACCGCGATGCAGGTCGGCGTGCAGACCGCGAAGGACGACAAGGGCAAGCCGAAGCGGATCAACGCCGACAGCCGCTACCTGGCCGACGACATGTCCGAGATCCGCAAGCCGGACGGCTCGCTGGTGATCGGCGACGACGGCAAGCCGTACCGGCAGAAGAACGAGGACTCCGGCAAGCGCGGCTACGTCTCGCTGCGGCAGTCGATGCAGTACTCGTACAACGTGCCCTTCGTCCAGCTCAACCAGGACGTCGGCGGCCAGAACGTGGCCGACATCGCGGTGCAGATGGGCGTCAAGAAGGAGAGCCTCGCCGACCCGAAGACGGCGACCTTCCCGCTCGGCACCTCCACCATCAGCCCGATCCGGATGGCCACCGCCTACGGCACCCTGGCGGCCAGCGGCAAGGAGTCCGAGCCGTACTCGGTCACCAAGGTCGAGGTGAGCGGCGTGGAGCGCCCGGGCTTCGGCAAGAAGGAGCCCAAGGTCGCGCTGGAGCCGGCCGTCGCCGACAACGTCACCGACGTGCTGGTGAACGTGGCGGTGAACGGTACCGGCAAGAAGACCAAGGACCTGGGCCGCCCGGTGGCCGGCAAGACCGGTACCACCGACCAGAACAAGTCGGCCTGGTGGGTCGGCTACACCCCGCAGCTGGTGACCAGCGTCGCGATGTGGCGCGAGGACCCGGCCAAGCACGAGCGGCAGTCGCTCAACGGCACGGGTGGCAAGGAGTCCATCCACGGTGGTGACATCCCGACCGACGTCTTCACCCGGTACATGAAGGCCGCGCTGGCCAACGAGAAGAAGATGGACTTCCCGACCCCGCAGCCGGTCGGCACCGAGGTGGACTCCTCCGGGGCGCCGTCCACGGCCACCGCGACGGCCGTTCCGACCGCGACCGACACCCCGACGGCCCCGGCGCAGACCCAGTCGCAGGCGCCGCAGCCGCCGGTGCAGCCGCAGCCCACCCAGACCTGCGTGCCCGGCGTGGACTGCCCCGGCGACCAGCCGAGCAACACGCCGACCAGGAACCCGCACCCGAGCAGCACCTGTCTGCCGCTCGTCGGCTGCCCGACGCAACCGGGGCCGTCGGACAGCGCGACGCCGCCCGGTGGCGGTGGCGGCGGCACCCGTCCGCCCGGCGGTGGCGGCGGTGGTGGCAAGCCGACGCCGAGCACCACCGGCGGTCTGCAGGGCGCGGCGGCCGGGTAGCGGCCCGGCCCGGCGGAAACCCGGAACCTTGAACGGCGGTGGCGGTCCTCCTCGGAGGGCCGCCACCGCCGTTTCCGTGCCGGCCGCCGTTGCGGTGGGGACCGCCGCCGCTTTCGTCCGGACCGCTGCCGGTTTCACCGGGAACGGCCCGCGCGTCGGCACGGACCGTTGCGGGGTCCTCCTCGTCCCGGCGGGACCGGTGCGGCAGGATGTCCGGCATGACGTCGAGCGATCGTGACGAAACCGCCGGCCCGGTCGGGCCCGGCGCCGCCGCAGGGCCCCTCCCGGCAGCCGTCGCCACGGCCGCGCCGCCGGCCAACACCGTGGTCGTCCCGGCCGACGAGGACCCGGTGGCGGCGGCCGGCAGCGAGGTGATCGGCGGGCCCCCCGGCCGCCGGGCGCTGCTCGGCGTCTCCTGGTGGGTCCCGGCGCGCTTCCTGGCGCTCGCGGTGATCGTGGTGTCGGTGCTCGGCATGGTGCAGAAGCTGCCCTGCTACGAGCAGGCCTGGTTCCAGCCGGGCTCGCCGCAGTACGTCCACGCCTGCTACAGCGACATCCCGCACCTGTTCTCCGGGCGCGGCTTCGCGGCCGGGCTGCACCCGTACGTGGACCGCATCCCGGGCTCCTCGGGGGACCTCCAGTACCTGGAGTACCCGGTGCTGACCGGCCTGTTCATGCAGGTCGCGGCGTGGCTGACGCCCGGCGGCGGGGACCAGCGGAGCCAGGAGCAGTGGTTCTGGGCGATCAACGCCGGGATGCTGATGGCCTGCGCGGTGGTCGCCGCGGTGGCGCTCTCGCGCACCCACCGGCGCCGTCCGTGGGACGCGCTGCTGTTCGCGCTTGCCCCCGTCCTGCTGCTCAACGGCACCGTCAACTGGGACCTGCTCGCGGTCGCCCTGGCCGCCGTGGCGATGGCCTGGTGGGCCGGCGCCCGGCCGGGCTGGGCCGGTGTGTTCATCGGTCTGGCCACCGCGGCCAAGCTCTACCCGCTGCTGCTGATCGGCCCGCTGCTGGTGCTCTGCTGGCGGGCCGGCCGGTGGCGCGAGTTCCGGGTGATGCTGGGCGGCGCGGTCGGCGCCTGGCTGCTGGTCAACCTGCCGATCATGCTGGCCAACTGGCGGGGCTGGTCGACCTTCTACGTGTTCAGCAAGCACCGCGGCGAGGACTACGGCTCGTTCTGGCTGATCCTGATGCAGCGCCGCGGCGCCGGGCTGGCCGACCTCGACGTCTACATCGGCGTGCTGATGGTGCTGGGCTGCCTGGCCATAGCGTGGCTCGGCCTCTCGGCCCCGCGCCGGCCGCGGGTCGCCCAGCTGGCCTTCCTGGTGGTCGCGCTGTTCGTGCTGGTCAACAAGGTGTACTCGCCGCAGTACGCGCTCTGGCTGCTGCCGCTCGCGGTGCTGGCCCGGCCGCGCTGGCGGGACTTCCTGATCTGGCAGGCCTGCGAGGTGCTCTACACCCTCGGCATCTGGTCCCACCTGGGCCTGGTCACCGGCTCCAAGCAGCACGGGATCGGCGAGGGCTGGTACCACTTCGCGATCGGGCTGCACCTGCTGGGCACGCTCTACCTGGTCGCCCTGGTGGTCCGCGACGTGCTCCACCCGGACCGCGACCCGGTCCGCTGGGACGGCAGCGACGACCCCTCCGGCGGGGTGCTGGACCACGCCCCGGACGTGTTCGTGCTGGGCACCGCCCGCCGGCTGCGCGAGGAGGAGAGCTACGCCGCGTACGCGCCGGCCGGCCCCGAGCAGTGGCTCGACGAGCCTGATCTGCCGGAGCCGGCCGAGAAGGCCTGACCCGGACGGGAAGGCCTGACCGGGCGAGCGAGCCCCTCGACCGGAGGCGAGCCGAGCCCTGTCGGAGGCTGCTAGCGGTCCACCACGCGGTCGAAGTGCGTGGTGGTGTGCCGGACCTGGAGCCCGAGCTCCTCGCCGATCGCCGGGGGCTTGGTCTCCCCGTCCAGGAAGAGCAGCGAGACCTGCATGTGCGGCGGCTCGGCGAACCACAGCTGCTTGCCGGCCCAGTGGAACGGCGACTTGGTCTTGTTGACGGTCGCCAGGCCGGCCCGGGCGATGCCCTTGGCCCGCGCCCCCATGCTCTGGAGGTACTTGGGCGCCTCCAGGCCGATGCCGTGCGCGGTGCCGCCGGCGACCACCAGGATGTGCCCGTCGGAGGGCGCCGGGTGCTGGCGGTAGCCGTACCGCTCGCCCTTCTGCAGCGGGGTGACGTCCAGCACGGTGGCCCGGACCTCCAGCGCGGCGTGGTCGCCCAGCCAGAGCCGGGTGCCGATCCGGGCCCGGAAGACCGTCTGCGGGTAGCGCTCGGCCAGCCGGTCCATGCCGGCCGCGCCGAGGTGGCTGACGAACACGGTGTGCACCGGGATGCCGGCCGCCCGGGCGGTGTCCACCCAGTACGCGACCTCGTCGACCGGGTCGGAGCCGTCCGGCCGGTCCATCGGCAGGTGCAGCGCCAGGCCCTCGAAGGCGACGCCCTCCAGCTCGGCGGCGACGGTGCGCAGGTCGGCCGCGCTCACGCCGTGCCGGCGCATGGTGGTCATGCACTCCAGCACCACCCGGGAGCCGTGCAGCGCCCGCAGCGCGTCCACGCTCGCCACCGTGCGGATCACCCGGGCGTGCGGCAGCGGGAGCACCTCCTCGCCGACCCGGTAGGGGGTGAGCACCAGCAGC
Source organism: Kitasatospora sp. NPDC004799 (assembly GCF_040609095.1). Lineage (NCBI taxonomy): Bacteria > Bacillati > Actinomycetota > Actinomycetes > Kitasatosporales > Streptomycetaceae > Kitasatospora > Kitasatospora sp. NPDC004799. Next base: position 8,937 of record NZ_JBEXJK010000088.1, on the reverse strand, counting down.
TCGCCGCCGTACCACTCGGCGGCGTCGGCCGCCTCGTACGCGGTACCGACGGCGAGCACCCCGGTGCCCAGCAGCGTCGCCTCCTCGGCCAGCCGGTGGTTGCCCAGGCCGTAGCCGTTCCCCTTGGCGACCGGCACCAGGCCGGGGAACTCGGCGAGGACGGAGCGCTGGTGGGTGCGCCAGCGTTCGGTGTCGAGGTAGAGCGACAGCGTCATCGGGTCAGCCTCCTCAGCGGCGGGACATGTAGAGGTCGAGGGCCTTGTGCAGCAGCTTGTTGAGCGGGAAGTCCCACTCGCCGAGGTACTCGGCCGCCTGGCCGCCGGTGCCGACCTTGAACTGGATCAGGCCGAACAGGTGGTCGTTCTCGTCCAGGGTGTCACTGATGCCGCGCAGGTCGTACACCCCGCCGCCGAGGGCGTAGGAGTCGCGCATCATCCGCCACTGGATGGCGTTGGACGGCTTGACCTCGCGCTTGTGGTTGGCGGAGGCGCCGTAGGAGTACCAGACGTGCTCGCCGACCACCAGCATCGTGGTGGCGGCCAGCGGCTCGCCCTCGTGGTAGGCGATGTACAGCCGCATGCGGTTCGGGTCCTCGGCGACGAGGGCCTTCCACATGCGCTGGAAGTAGGCCAGCGGGCGCGGGGTGAACTTGTCGCGCTCGGCGGTGACCAGGTAGAGCTGGTGGAAGATCGGCAGGTCGTCGTAGCCGCCCTGGTAGACCTCGACGCCGCTCTTCTCGGCCTTCTTGATGTTGCGGCGCCAGAGCTGGTTGAAGTTCTTGTGGATGTCGTCCAGCGAGCGGTTGGCCAGCGGCACCTGGAAGACGTAGCGGGGCTGGACGTCGCCGAAGCCGGCGCCGCCGTCCTCGCCCTGCAGCCAGCCGGCCTTGCGCAGCCGGTCGGCCACCTCGAAGGCGCGGGCCTCGTACCAGTCGGCCTCGACGTCGCGCAGCCGCTTGGCCTGCTTGGCGGCGATCGCCTCCTTGATGGTGGGGGCGTTCCAGCGGCGGATGACGATCGGCGGGCCCATCTTCACCGAGAACGCGCCCTGCGCCTTGAGGTGCGCCAGCATCGGGGAGAGCCAGCGGTCGAGGTCGCGGTCGAACCAGTCGATGACCGGGCCCTCGGGCAGGTAGGCGAGGTAGCGCTTGAGCTTGGGCAGCTGGCGGTAGAGGACCAGGCCGGCGCCGACGAGCTGGTCGGCGTCGTCGAACCAGCCGATCGACTCGGACCGCCACTCGGCCTTCACGTCGCCCCACGACGGCACCTGCATGTGGCTCGCCGAGGCACGGCTCCTGATGAAGGCGAGGTGCTCCTCGCGGGTGATCGTCCTCAGGCGCAGGCTCATTGCTCGGTGCTCCTCGTCGGTCGGGCTGCGGTGGCCCCAGGTTCTCGGGCCTGACCCTATCGTCCGGGGCCCGGGCGCCCGTCGTGGCGGGCACGACGGCGCCCCCGTCGGGTACCTGTCTCCTCTTCCAGATACGCGACGGGGGCGGCGAGGGTTCCGGGCGGGGCCTGTGGGTTCGGTCCCAGCCGGTGCGGCGCGGGGGTGCGGGGGCTCAGCCCCAGAGACCGCCGCGGGCGATGCCGAGGTAGAAGCCGAGCGCGGCGGCGCCGAGCGTGATCATCAGGACGAAGCGCTCGGCGGTGGTGACCGAGACGAACATGCCCCACAGGCCCGTGACGATGCCGAACAGGCCGGTCCACGAGGTCAGCACGTGCAGGTTGTGGAAGAACGAGGTGGTGAAGGCGATCACGCCCAGGAGGGCGGTGATGCCCACCAGGGTGTTCTCGCGTGGGTGCGGGTGGCCGTCGGTGTTCAGCGTGAGGGCGGGCATGCGGTGGACGGACTGGGCCATGGGTCCCACCTCCTGGCGTGGAGACGAACGGGCAGGGATCCCGTTCCGTCCAGATTGCGGTGCTTGGGTCGCTCTCACAACCCCTATGCGTTTTGTTCGGCCGTCCGGGTGCAGGTAGGCTGTGCCGTCTGCACTGGTGTAGTTGTGCCCCCTTTGCGCCCTCTTCGGGGCGACGCCCGGCTCCGGCCGGATCGGGGCCGACTGTCCGACCCGGCCGTTACGGTGGGCCGGAGTCGTCACTGCTCCGGTGCCGACGCTACGCACAACCCTCCTGCCACGGAGAGACCGTGGCCGCTGAGTCCAAAGGAGGTGGGTTACTCATGCGTCACTACGAGCTGATGGTCATCCTCGACCCCTCGGTCGAGGAGCGCGCTGTCTCCCCCCTGATCGAGAGCTTCCTCGCTGTCGTCCGCAACGCGGGTGGCAAGGTGGAGAAGGTCGACACCTGGGGTCGCCGCCGTCTGGCTTACGAGATCAACAAGCAGTCCGAGGGCATCTACTCGGTCATCGACCTCAAGGCCACGCCTGAGGTCGTCAAGGAGCTCGACCGCCAGCTGGGCCTGAGCGAGTCGGTTCTGCGGACCAAGGTCCTGCGCCCGGACACCCACTGAGCCACCTCTGAGGCCTTCGGGTCTCGGGTAGCTCGCGTCCGCTGTTTCACGTGAAACAGCGGTGAACGGACATCTTCCCGAGAGGTCATCACCACCATGGCAGGCGAGACCGTCATCACCCTCGTCGGCAATCTCGTCGACGACCCCGAGCTGCGCTTCACCCCGTCGGGTGCGGCGGTCGCGAAGTTCCGCATCGCGTCCACCCCCCGCACCTTCGACCGTCAGACGAACGAGTGGAAGGACGGCGAGAGCCTCTTCCTCACGTGCAACGTCTGGCGTCAGCCGGCGGAGAACGTGGCCGAGTCGCTGCAGCGCGGCATGCGCGTCATCGTGCAGGGCCGACTGCGCCAGCGGTCTTACGAGACCAAGGAAGGCGAGAAGCGGACGGTCTTCGAGGTCGAGGTCGACGAGGTCGGCCCGAGCCTGCGCTCGGCGACCGCCAAGGTCACCCGGGCCAACCGGTCCGGCGGCCCCGGTGGCGGCTTCGGCGGCCAGCAGGGTGGCGGCCAGGGCGGCGGCAACTGGGGCGGCGGCGGTGGACAGCAGGGCGGCGGCAGCTGGGGTGGAAACTCCGGCGGCGGCCAGTCCGGCCCCTCCGACGACCCCTGGGCCTCCAGCGCCCCGTCCGGTGGAAACCAGGGCGGCGGCTGGGGTGCCCCGTCCGGTGGTGGCGGCTACTCGGAAGAGCCCCCGTTCTAAGAGCTGACAGATTTCGTGCGGCCCGGCCGCCGGCGTCCCCGGACGCCCGCCGGGCCGTGAACCCCAAATGGAGCACACAATGGCGAAGCCGCCTGCTCGCAAGCCGAAGAAGAAGGTTTGCGTCTTCTGCAAGGACAAGGTCAACTACGTTGACTACAAGGACACGAACCTGCTGCGGAAGTACATCTCCGACCGCGGCAAGATCCGTGCCCGTCGGGTGACCGGCAACTGCACCCAGCACCAGCGTGACGTCGCCACGGCCGTGAAGAACAGCCGTGAGATGGCGCTGCTGCCCTACACCAGCACCGCGCGCTAAGAGAGGGTGACCAAGTAATGAAGATCATCCTCACGCACGAGGTGCCGGGTCTCGGCTCCGCCGGCGAGGTCGTCGAGGTCAAGGACGGCTACGCCCGCAACTACCTGGTCCCGCGTGGCTACGCCATCCGCTGGACCAAGGGTGGTCAGAAGGACGTCGACGCCATCCGTCGCGCCCGGAAGATCCACGAGATCCAGACCCTCGAGGCCGCCAACGAGGTCAAGGGTCAGCTCGAGGGCGTCCAGGTCAAGCTGGCCGTCCGCTCGGGCGACGCCGGCCGTCTGTTCGGCTCGGTGACCCAGGCCGACGTCGTCGAGGCCATCAAGGCCGCCGGCGGCCCGGCGGTGGACAAGCGCGCCGTCGCGATCGCCTCGCCGATCAAGACCGTGGGCTCCCACAAGGTCTCGGTCAAGCTGCACTCGGACGTCGTGGCCAACCTCGACGTCGCCGTCGTGGCTGCCTGAGCTCCGTAGCGAAGGCCCGAGGGCCGGACTCCTCCGGGAGTCCGGCCCTCGGGCTTTTCCGGCCCGGTCCCTTTCCGGTCCCGGCCCCGGGCCCGGCGCCGAGGGGTCAGCCGCGCACCGCTCCGGTGACCAGCCACTTGCCGCCGCGGGCGCGCCAGGCCAGGAAACCGGCCCGCAGCAGCATGAACAGGTTCATCGCCCACCAGAGCCCGGCCAGTCCGGCACCGGTGGCGGGCACCGCCAGCGCCACCGGGACGAACACCGCCAGGGTCGCGAGCCCGGCCCAGGCCAGGTAGGGGCCGTCCCCGGCGCCCATCAGCACGCCGTCCAGCACGAAGACCAGGCCGGCCACCGGCTGGGTGAGCGCGAGCAGCAGCAGGGCGGTGTCCAGCTGGGCCCGGACGGCCGGATCGGGCGTGAACAGCGGGACGTACAGCGGGCGGGCGAGCACCACCAGCAGGCCGAGCACCAGCCCGGAGACGATGCCCCACTCGACCATCCGCCGGGTGGCGGCGCGGGCGCCGGGGACGTCCGAGGCACCCAGGTAGCGGCCGATGATCGCCTGGCCGGCGATCGCGATGGCGTCCAGCGCGAAGGCCAGGAAGTTGAACAGCGTCATGGTGATCTGGTGGGCGGCCACCTGGTCGTCGCCGAGCCGGGCGGCCACCGCGGTGGCGGTCATCAGCACCGCGCGCAGGCTGATCGTCCGGACCAGCAGCGGCCCGCCGGCCCGGGCACCGGCCCGGATGCCCGCCGCGTCCGGCCGCAGCGAGGCCCGCTCCCGGCGGGCGCCGCGGACCACCACGACCAGGTAGGCGGCGGCCATCCCGGTCTGGGCGAGCACGGTGCCCCAGGCCGAGCCGGCCACCCCGAGCCCGGCGCCGTACACCAGGCCGGCGTTCAGGCCGATGTTGGCGGCGAAGCCCGCGACGGCCACCACCAGCGGCGTCCGGGTGTCCTGGAGGCCGCGCAGCACCCCGGTGGCGGCCAGCACCATGAGCATCGCCGGGATGCCCAGGGAGCTGATCCGCAGGTACGTCACCGCGTGCGGGGCGGCGGTCGCCGAGGCGCCCAGGACGTCGGCCGCCCAGGGGGCCACCAGCAGGGTGAGCAGGACCACCGGGACGGCCAGGCCCAGGGCGAGCCAGATGCCGTCGATGCCCTGCTGGACGGCGCCCCGGCGGTCCCCGGCGCCGATCCGGCGGGCGACCGCCGCGGTGGTGGCGTAGGCGAGGAAGACGAACACGCCGGTCGCGGTGGAGAGCGCGGCGGAGGCGACGCCCACCCCGGCCAGCTGCGGGGTGCCGAGGTGGCCGACGATCGCCGAGTCGGCCATCAGGAAGAGCGGCTCGGCGACGAGCGCGCCGAAGGCCGGGACGGCCAGGGCGAGGATCTCCCGGTCGTGCCGGCGTCGGGAGGGGGCCGGGGTCGGGGGCGAGGCGGTCATGGGCTCCAGGCTACTCATCCACAGGTAATGGATGTAAGTGCCTTGTGCCCATTACTCGAAATCTTGAGCGGTGCGGTTCGTCCGCTCTGTGCCCACAGCCGTTCGGAGGTGTGTGAAGAATTTCTCATGCACAGGCCCGGGAAGAGGTAATCCCAGGTCAACAGGTTGACGGTGGATGGATCGTCCGGTTATCCACAGGGACGTCCACAGGGGTGTCCACAGCTTTGCGGCAGTTCTCCACAGGACGGGGCCGTTCATCCACACCCCCTGTGGATAACCGCCTTGGCGCAAGGGCGTCCGGCGCCTTAGCGTGGGCCCTCCGCCCGACACTCCCGCCGCCCCCGGCGTCCGATTTGTCGGAGCCGTGGCGTACAAAGAGGATCGGATCCGCTCCACCCAGCCACCGGCAAGCCCGCTCCAACTTCGCACCACTCGCTGATCGGGGAACACGCGTGACCGGCCCCCAGTACGACGACCACGACGCCCCGCCGCCGGAGGAGGACTGGCAGACCGCCGAGGACCCCTTCCCGGCCGGCGCCTTCGACGACGCGCCCTTCCCGGACGGCCCCGGTGACCGGCTGCCGGTCTCGCGCGGCCGCGGCGAGGGGCGTCAGGGCGGTGGCCGCGACGGCAAGGGCGGCTTCCAGAAGGGCGGCAAGGGCGGCCGGCCGGAGGGCGGCTGGCAGCGCCGGGACGAGGGCGACGGCGGTGGCGGGACGGACGGCTTCGAGCGCGTCCCGCCGCAGGACCTGGACGCGGAGAAGTCCGTCCTCGGCGGCATGCTGCTCTCCAAGGACGCCATCGCCGACGTGGTCGAGGTGCTCAAGCCGGCCGACTACTACCGGCCCGCGCACGAGATGGTCCACGGCGCGATCCTCGACCTCTACGCCCGCGGCGAGCCGGCCGACCCGATCACGGTGGCCGGCGAGCTGACCAAGCGCGGCGAACTCCAGCGGGTCGGCGGCGCCGCGTACCTGCACACCCTGGTCAACTCCGTCCCGACCGCGGCCAACGCCGAGTACTACGCCCAGATCGTGCACGAGCGCGCGGTGCTGCGCCGACTGGTCGAGGCGGGCACCCGGATCGCCGGCATGGGCTACGCGGCCGAGGGCGACGTGGACGAGATCGTCAACGCCGCCCAGGCGGAGATCTACGCCGTCACCGAGCAGCGCACCAACGAGGACTACGCCCCGCTCGCCGACATCATGGAGGGCGCCCTCGACGAGATCGAGGCGATCGGCTCCCGGCAGGGCCAGATGTCCGGCGTGCCGACCGGCTTCGCCGACTTCGACCAGCTCACCAACGGGCTGCACCCCGGCCAGATGATCGTCATCGCGGCCCGCCCCGCGATGGGCAAGTCCACCCTCGCGCTGGACTTCGCGCGGGCCTGCTCGATCCACCACAAGCTGCCGAGCGTGATCTTCTCGCTCGAAATGGGCCGCAACGAGATCGCCATGCGCCTGCTCTCCGCCGAGGCCCGGGTGGCGCTGCACCACATGCGCTCCGGGAACATGACGGACGACGACTGGACGCGCGTCGCCCGCCGGATGCCCGACGTCAGCGAGGCGCCGCTGTTCATCGACGACTCGCCGAACCTGTCGATGATGGAGATCCGCGCCAAGTGCCGCCGGCTGAAGCAGCGCAACGACATCAAGCTGATCGTCATCGACTACCTCCAGCTGATGCAGTCCGGCGGCTCCCGGCGGGCCGAGAACCGTCAGCAGGAGGTCTCGGACATGTCCCGTAACCTCAAGCTGCTGGCCAAGGAGCTGGAAGTCCCGGTCATCGCGCTCTCCCAGCTGAACCGTGGCCCCGAGCAGCGCACCGACAAGCGGCCGATGGTCTCGGACCTGCGCGAGTCCGGCTCGATCGAGCAGGACGCGGACATGGTCATCCTGCTGCACCGCGAGGACGCCTACGAGAAGGAGTCCCCGCGCGCGGGCGAGGCCGACCTGATCGTCGCCAAGCACCGAAACGGTCCGACCGCGACCATCACGGTGGCCTTCCAGGGCCACTACTCGCGCTTCGTGGACATGACCCGGGACTGACCCGGGACGGGGACCGGCCCGGTCTTCCGGGCCGGGGCCGGTCTCAGACGGTGACGGTGGCGCGGAAGAGCGTGGCGCCGGTGCCGGAGAGGCGGGTCGGGGTGCCGGTGGCGGGGAGGAAGGCGGACTGGCCGCGGGCCAGGTCCAGGACGGTGCCGTCGGCGGCGGTCAGCCGGGTGGTGCCCTCGGTGCAGAACAGGATCTGCGGGGTGCGGCCGTCGATCTCGGGCCCGGCGCCGGCCAGCACGAAGCGGGAGAGCCGGAACTCGTCGATCGGGACGGGGTAGAGCTCCTCGCCCGGGGTGCCCTCGACCGGGACCGGCTCCAGCACCTCGGGGGCCCCGGCCTCGAAGACCACGACCTCCAGCAGCTCCGGCACGTCGATGTGCTTCGGGGTGAGGCCGGCCCGCAGCACGTTGTCCGAGTTGGCCTGGAGCTCGACGCAGGTGCCGGAGAGGTAGGCGTGCGGCACCCCGGCGCCCAGGTAGAGCGCCTGGCCGGCGTGCAGCCGGACGTGGTTGAGCAGCATCCCGGCGACCACGCCGCGGTCGTCCGGGAAGTCCTTCGCGATCCGGGCGTACGGGGCGTACTCCCCGTCCGGGTCGGTCGCCGCCAGCGCCTCGACGGTCCGCCGGACGGTCTCCCCGTCCAGGGCGAGGGCGGCGGTCAGGGCGCCGCGCAGCGCCGCGGCCTCCTCCCCGGCCTCCGGTCGGGAGGCGCCCCCACCGGCGGCCAGCCGCTCGATCACCGGGGCGAGCCCGGGCACCGCGAGTCCGGCCAGCAGCCGGGCCGCCCCGGCCGGCCGGCGGAAGCCGCACAGGCCGTCGAACTCGCCCAGCGCGCAGACCATTTCGGGCTTGTGGTTGGCGTCCCGGTAGCTGCGCTCGGGGGCGTCCAGCGGGATGCCGAGGGCGTTCTCGGCGGCGAATCCGGCCCGGGCCTGGGCCAGCGTGGGGTGGGCCTGGATGGACAGCGGGATGCCGGCGGCCAGGACCTTGAAGAGGAACGGCAGGGCCGGGCCGAACCGGGCCACGCTCGCGGCGCCCAGCTCGCCCTCGGGGTCGGCCGCGATCAGCTCGTCCAGTCGGCGCGGGCCCTCGCCGCGGTCGGCGCGCGACGGGGCGCCGGGGTGGGCGCCCATCCACAGCTCCGCCTGCGGCTCACCGGTCGGCTGCTGCCCGAGCAGCTCGGGCAGGGCGGTGAGCGACCCCCAGGCGTACGGGCGGACGGTGTTGACGAGCCTGTCCATGCGCGCGGTCCTACTCCTTCGCTGTCTGGGCGGCCCCCGGACGTCCCGGGTCCGGATCGCCGGGGCGGGCCCGGCGGTGCGGGCGGTCCGGGCACGGGCAAGGGAAACGACCCCTAGGGTCTGTCTCTTGGATCCTTGCCGGGTGCGCGGCGCCGGGGCACGCACCTCGCCGCGTTGTCGTCGGTCGCCAATGCTCCGCAGTGGCTCCCTCCTCCGCCTTGCGATGCACGCACCCCAACGCCGCG
>NZ_JBEXJK010000087.1:0-24714 GCF_040609095.1 Kitasatospora sp. NPDC004799 | reverse complement strand
CTCCTACCCCCCACCCCTCTCCGCCTCCCCACCCCGCCCGGATCTCCCTTGTTTTTGGCCCCACCCCCCCCCCCCCCGCCCCCGCCGCCCCCCCCCCCCGGCCCCCCACGGCCGTGTGCGGGCCCGGCCGGTCGGGCACCTGCGACCGTCCGTTCGGGGGCGTGCCGTAGGCTCTCCGGAACATCGTTGCGCCGGAGCCGCGCGGACCACGAGCGGGGCGGGGAGTACCCAGACCAGATGAGCACGGCATCGAGCACCGAGTCGTCCAGCACCCAGCCCGGAGCCCCCGGGCCGGCGGCGCCGGCGGAGACCCCCGAGGAGCGGACGGGCCGCGCGCCCGGGCGGTTCGGGGCGCTGGTGGACCGCTTCGCGCCCGCGCTCGGCGCGTACGCGGTGGTCAAGGCCATCGGCATGACCGTCTTCCTGCTGCTGCTCTCGCACACCGGCGACTACCTGAAGAAGCAGCCGGGCCGCGGCGGCGGCGCCAACGCCTGGGACGTGCTGGGCACCTGGGACGGCGTCTGGTACCAGCGGATCGCCGAGAACGGGTACAACCCGCAGCTGATCCCGCTGCACGGCTTCCCGCTGGCCAGCTACTACGAGAACTCGGCCGCCTTCTTCCCGCTCTACCCCTGGCTGATGCGGCTGGTCGGCGCGGTCACCGGGCTCGGCCCGTACGGCTCCGGGATCGTCGTCTCGGTGCTCGCCTCGCTGGTCGCCGCGGCCGGGATCTTCGCGGTGGCCGAGCGGCTCGGCGGCTTCCGGGCGGGCGTGATCGCCGCGGTGCTCTGGGGGCTGTTCCCGGGCTCCGGCGTGGAGTGGGCGGTCTACTCGGACTCGCTGTTCGTCGCGCTGTCCGCCTGGGCCTGCTACTGCGTGATGACCCGCCGCTGGCTCGCGGCCGGCCTGCTGGCGCTGGTGGCGGGCCTCAACCGGCCGACCGCCGCCGCGCTGATCGCCGCCGTCTCGATCGCCGCGCTGGTCGCGCTGGTCCGCCGCACCGACGGGGTGGCCCGCCCGCTGACCGCGATGCTGATCACCCCCTGGGGCCTGATCGGCTACATCGCCTGGGTCGGCTGGAAGATGGGCGACTGGGGCGGCTACTTCAAGCTCCAGCAGGGCGCCTGGAACCGCTACTTCGACGGCGGCGCCTCCACCCTGCGCACGATCATGGACGTGATCACCGGGCACTGGGACTTCTGGCAGTCCAACCCCGTCCCGGACCTGATCGCGATCGCCCTGCTGATCGCCCTGCCCGGGCTGCTGGTGCTGCTCTGGCGCACCCGGCCGCCGCTGGTGCTCTGGGTCTACACCGCGCTCACCATCTTCACCGCGCTGAGCAGCAACCAGATCTTCGGCAACATCTCGCGCTACCTGCTGCCCGCCTTCCCGCTCTGCATCGGCCTGGCGGTGGCGCTGCGCCGGGTGCGGACCTCCTCGCTGGCCGGGCTGCTGGCGATGCCGGTCCTGGCGGCCGGCTGGTACGCGGGGTATGCGCTGTTCGAGTTGGGCATCCCGTAGACCCGGCGTTGGTTGGCAACGGGATCATCCGGCAGCAGACGGGCCGTTGCTAACCTCGGACACATGACGACGACCCCGCCGCCCGTGCGCCAGATCCGCGACATCTCCGGGCTGATGGACCACGCGAGCCACGTGCTGGCCACCCGGATGGCGGCCGCCTTCACCGAGCTCGGGATCACCCCGCGCGCCTACTGCGTGCTGTTCCACGCCCAGGAGGCCGAGCGCACCCAGATCCAGCTGGCCGAGCTGTCGGACCTGGACAAGACGACCATGGTGGTCACCGTCGACGAGTTGGAGAAGGCGGGCCTGGCCGAGCGCCGCCCGTCCGCGACCGACCGGCGGGCCCGGATCGTCTCGGTCACCGAGGCGGGCGAGCGGGCCGTGGTGCAGGGCACCGCGATCGCCGACCGGGTGCACCGCGAGCTGCTGGAGTCGCTGCCGCAGCCGGAGCGCGAGGTGTTCGTCTCGGCCCTGACGCACCTGGTGGAGGGCCACCTCGCGGAGCCGGTCGAGGTCGAGCGCACCGTCCGCCGCGCGCGCCGCTCCCGGGGGTAGCCGCCGGCCGGGAAGCCGCCCGAAGCCACCCCGAGGAAGCTGCCCCCGAGATAGATAGTCCCGAACAAAACAATCTGATAGCGTTCCTACCCGGTACTCGACGAACCGGGAGAACCGCCATGACCACGCACGCCCCGGCCGCCACCCGGCCGGCTTCCGCCGCCCCCGCCCCCGCCCCCGCCCGTTCCCGCGCCCTGGCCCTCGCCGTGCTCTGCGCGGGAATGCTGATGATCGTCCTGGACGGCTCGATCGTCACCGTGGCCCTGCCGGCCATCCAGCAGGACCTCGGCTTCTCGCCGTCCGGGCTGACCTGGACCGTCAACGCCTACCTGATCGCCTTCGGCGGCCTGCTCCTGCTGGCCGGCCGGCTCGGCGACCTGATCGGCCGCAAGCGGGTCCTCGTCGCCGGGCTCGCCGTCTTCACCGCCGCCTCGCTGCTCTGCGCCGTCGCCACCAGCCCCGGGCTGCTGATCGGGGCCCGCTTCCTGCAGGGCGTCGGCGGCGCGCTCGCCTCCTCGGTCAGCCTCGGCATGATCGTCACGCTCTTCCCCGAGCCGGGCGAGCGGGGCCGGGCGATCGGCGCGTTCAGCTTCGTCGGCGCGGCCGGCGCCTCCATCGGCCAGGTGCTCGGCGGCGTCCTCACCGAGGCCCTCGACTGGCACTGGATCTTCCTGATCAACCTGCCGCTCGGCCTCGCCGCCGCCCTGCTCGCCGCCCGGGTGCTGGAGCCCGAGCGCGGCCCCGGCCTGCGGGCCGGCGCCGACGTCCTCGGCGCCGCGCTGATCACCGCCGCCCTGATGCTCGGCGTCTACACCATCGTCGGCACCGGCGAGCACGGCTGGGCCTCCGCCCGCACCCTCGGCCTGGGCGCGCTCGCCGTCGCCCTGCTGGCCGCCTTCCTGTGGCACGAGGGCCGGGCCGCCCACCCGCTGCTGCCGCTGCGGATGTTCCGCTCGCGCAGCGTCTCCGGCGCCAACCTCGTCCAGGTCCTGACCATCTCCGGGATGTTCGGCTTCCAGATCCTGGTCGCCCTCTACATGCAGAACGTCCTCGGCTACGGGGCCGCCGCCACCGGCCTCGCGATGCTGCCGGCCGCGGTCGCCATCGGCGCGGTGTCCCTGCTGCTCTCCGCCCGGCTGAGCGCGCGCTTCGGCGAGCGCCGGGTGCTGCTCACCGGCCTCGCCCTGCTGGTCGCCGCGCTCGGCCTGCTGGCCCGGCTGCCCGCCGACGCCGACTACCCCGTGCACCTGCTGCCGACCATGCTGCTGGCCGGTGGCGGCGGCCTGGTGCTCTCCACCCTCGCCGTGCTCGGGATGTCGGGCGCCGGGCCGGCCGACGCGGGCACCGCCTCCGGGCTCTTCAACACCACCCAGCAGGTCGGCGGCGCGCTCGGGGTCGCCGTCCTCACCACCCTCGCCGACGGCCGGGCCGCAGCCCTGACGGCCGCCGGGCAGCCCGCCGCCGAGGCGCTCACGGGCGGCTTCCGGCTCGCCTTCGGGGTGGCCGCCGGCCTGCTGGCGGCGGCCCTGCTGCTCGCCGCCACCGTCCTGCGGCCGACCGGTCGTCAGAACTGACGACCGGTCAACCAGCCCCACCCCGGCCCGCGTTCGGCGGCGTCGGGGCGGAGCGCGTCACGGCCAGACCAGGCAGTACAGCTGGTGCCCGGCGTCGTGCAGCCGGTTCGCGAAGTCCTGCCACTCGTGCAGCATGCTGTAGATCACGAACGCGTCCCGCGGTCCGCGCCGGTCCGGCACGGTGGACCAGATGAAGGCGGCGGCGCCGAGTTCGGTCTCGTCGGCCTTGCGCAGCGGTTCGACGACGTTGTGGGGGAGCTGGACGACGGCGTAGTCGGGGTGCAGCACGACCAGTTCCAGCGGCGGCACCTGGTGCAGCGGGACGCCCTGGATGCCGGTGAGCACCATGGCGCTCATCGTCTCCGGCTTGATCTTGGTGGAGAGGTGGCCGGTGGGGGAGCCGCTGGTCTCCATCAGGTCGCCGAGCCGCCCCAGCGAGCCGAGCTCGCCGGCGTCCAGGCCGAGCCCGCCCGGGCCGAGGGCGGTGGGGACCCTGGCGGCGGTCGCGCGGTCCGGGGCGCCGAAGTACTTGTACGTCACCCCCACGCGTCCCTCACCCCGCCTCTCGCCGCCGCGACGACCACGACCCGTACCCGCTCCCGCTCCCGTACCCCCGCGTGCGGCCTCGGTGGGCCGGCGGGAGCCCCCCGCGGCCTCGTCGTAGCCGTCCTGCGCCTCGGACACTCGGACCATCCTCACCGGAATTCGCCGGAATCGACAGACCCCCGCACACCCGGCGTCCCACCGGACGTGCTCCTTACCCGTCACCTGCGCCGCCGTACCCACTCGCGGGCCTTACCCACGAGCGGCGCACCGCAGTCCTCTCCACACCCCTGCACACAGACCGGAGCGCCTGCGCACTCTGTGTACACAGTCTGACTGGTCCCCGGTCCGGTGCAGTCAGCGGCCCCTGCTGTACGGACAACCGTACAGACAACGGTGCCCGGATCATCGTTCCAGATGATCGGGTCGGACATGCAGAGCGCGAGGACACGATTTGAGACCATGTCTTTTGTGAGCTACCCCTACGAAGCCCCCCAGTCCCAGTCGCTGTTCGACCGCGCCTCCGTGGTGACGCCCGGCGGCGTGAACTCCCCGGTGCGCGCCTTCCGCGCGGTCGGCGGCACGCCGCGCTTCATGGTGTCCGGCACCGGCCCCTACCTCACCGACGCCGACGGCCGCGAGTACGTCGACCTGGTGTGCTCGTGGGGCCCGATGATCCTCGGCCACGCGCACCCCGCGGTGATCGACGCCGTCCAGCGGGCCGTCACCAACGGCACCTCCTTCGGCACCCCCGGCCAGGGCGAGGTCGAGCTGGCCGAGGAGATCGTCGCCCGGGTCGCCCCGGTCGAGCAGGTCCGCCTGGTCTCCTCCGGCACCGAGGCCACCATGTCCGCGATCCGGCTGGCCCGCGGCTTCACCGGCCGGGCGAAGGTGGTCAAGTTCGCCGGCTGCTACCACGGTCACGTGGACGCGCTGCTGGCCGCCGCCGGTTCCGGCGTGGCCACCTTCGGCCTGCCGGACACCCCGGGCGTCACCGGTGCCCAGGCCGGCGACACCATCGTGCTGCCGTACAACGACCTGGCCGCCGTCGAGCGGGCCTTCGCCGCCCACCCGGGCGAGATCGCCTGCGTGATCACCGAGGCCTCGCCCGGCAACATGGGCGTCGTCCCGCCGCTGCCCGGCTTCAACGGCGGCCTGGCCCGGCTCTGCCGGGAGAACGGCGCGCTGTTCATCTCCGACGAGGTGATGACCGGCTTCCGCGTCTCCAAGGCCGGCTGGTACGGCCTGGAGGCGGCGAACGAGGGCTGGGCGCCGGACCTGCTGACCTTCGGCAAGGTCATGGGCGGCGGCTTCCCGGCCGCGGCCTTCGGCGGCCGCGCCGACGTGATGGCCCACCTGGCCCCGGCCGGCCCGGTCTACCAGGCGGGCACCCTGTCCGGGAACCCGATCGCCACCGCGGCCGGCCTGGCCCAGCTGCGCGGCTGCACCGACGAGGTGTACGCGACGGTGGACGAGGTGGCCGCCGAGATCGCCGGCCTGGTCACCGACGCGCTCGCCAAGGAGGGGGTGGCGCACCGGCTGCAGACCGCCGGGAACATGTTCTCGGTGTTCTTCACCGAGGCGCCGGTCACCAACTACGACGAGGCGAAGACCCAGGAGGCGTACCGTTTCACCGCCTTCTTCCACGCGATGCTGGCCGAGGGCGTCTACCTGCCGCCGTCGGCCTTCGAGTCCTGGTTCGTCTCGGCGTCCCACGACGAGCGGGCGATCGAGCGGATCGCCGCCGCCCTGCCGGCCGCCGCGCGCGCCGCTGCCGCCGCCACCGCCTGACCCGACGCCGCCCGACCCGCCGCGGCCCGAACCCGATTCCCCAGGAGCAGTCGAGAAGTGAGCGCCAACGAGATCACCGTCGTCCACGTGATGCGGCACGGCGAGGTGCACAACCCGGAGGGCGTCCTGTACGGGCGGCTGCCGGACTACCACCTGTCCGAGCTGGGCCGGAAGATGGCCGAGCGGGTCGCCGAGGACCTGGCCGACCGGGACATCACCCACGTGGTGGCCTCCCCGCTGGAGCGGGCCCAGGAGACGGCCGCGCCGATCGCCGAGGCGCACGGCCTGGCCGTCGCGGCGGACGAGCGGCTGATCGAGGCGGAGAACGTCTTCGAGGGCAAGACCTTCGGGGTCGGCGACGGCTCGCTGCGCAACCCGGGCTACTGGAAGTACCTCACCAACCCGTTCAAGCCCTCCTGGGGCGAGCCGTACCTCGACCAGGTGGTGCGGATGATGGGGGCGATCGGTGCCGCCCGGGACGCCGCGCGCGGGCACGAGGCGGTCTGCGTCAGCCACCAGCTGCCGATCTGGATCCTCCGCTCCTTCGTCGAGCGCCGCCGGCTCTGGCACGACCCGCGCAACCGGCAGTGCTCGCTGGCCTCGCTGACCAGCTTCACCTTCGACGGCGACCGGATCGTCTCGGTCGGCTACCGCGAGCCGGCCCGCGACCTGCTGCCCGCGCACCTGGTGGGCAAGGGCCGCAAGGGGGACAAGCCGGTGGGCAAGAGCTTCGGCGCCTAGCCCCCCGTAAGCGGTACGTAAGTATGACTTCGGGTCACCTGGCAACGGCCGGGTGGCCCGAAGTCGTCGCAGGTCAGAGGCGGTGCGACGCGCAAGGCAGGACCCCGGCGAACCCGCCCGGAACTCCATGCGAAACTTTTCACATGTCTGCCATGACGCGCCCCCGTCCCCGTGTCGCCGCAGCAGCCGTCGCCACCGTCGCCGCTGCCGCGCTCGCCCTCACCGGCTGCTCCTCCTCGGGCTCGTCGGGCGGCGGCGAGGGCCAGGTCGGCTTCGTCACGGTCAAGGGCACCAACCTGTCGAAGGCGGAGGCGGGCAAGCGCGGCGACGCGCCGGACATCTCCGGGGAGACCCTGGAGGGCACCCCGGCCAAGCTCTCGGACTACCGCGGCAAGGTCGTCGTGCTGAACGTCTGGGGCTCCTGGTGCGGCCCGTGCCGGGCCGAGGCCAAGAGCCTCCAGAACGTCTCGGAGAAGTACAAGGAGCAGGGCGTCCAGTTCCTCGGCATCAACACCCGGGACACCGAGAAGCAGAACGCCGTCCGCTTCGAGCAGGAGCAGGGCGTCACCTACCCGAGCCTCTTCGACCCGGCCGGCACCCAGCTGCTCAAGTTCCCCAAGGGCAGCCTCAACCCGCAGTCCATCCCGACCACCCTGATCGTCGACCGGGACGGCAAGCTGGCCGCCCGCGCCGTCGGCGGCACCACCGAGGACGCGCTGGAGTCGATCCTCCAGCCGGTGGTCGCGGAGCAGAAGCAGTGAGCCTGCCGCAGCAGCTCGCCGACAACACCGGAACGCTCCAGAGCGGAGCGCTGCTGGTGGCCGCGCCGATCGCGCTGGTGGCCGGGCTGGTGTCGTTCTTCTCGCCCTGCGTGCTGCCGCTCGTCCCGGGCTACCTGTCGTACGTGACCGGCTTCTCCGCCGCCGACCTCGCGGACGCGCGCGGCGCGCGGCGCGGCCGGATGCTGCTCGGGGCGACGCTGTTCATCCTCGGCTTCACCGCCGTGTTCGTCTCCGGCGGGGCGCTGTTCGGGCAGTTCGGCGACACCCTCCAGGAGCACAAGCGGGTCATCTCGATCGTGCTCGGGGCGGTGACGGTCGTGATGGGCCTCGCCTTCATGGGCCTGGTGCCCGGGCTGAGCATGCGCGAGATGCGCTCCCACCGGCGTCCGGCGGTCGGCCTGCTCGGCGCCCCGCTGCTCGGCGTGGTCTTCGGCGTCGGCTGGACGCCCTGCATCGGCCCGACCCTGGCGACCGTCCAGAACCTGGCGCTGAACCAGGCCGACGCCGCGCGCGGCGCCATGCTGATGACGTTCTACTGCCTGGGCCTCGGCGTACCGTTCATCGTGGCCGCGCTGGCCTTCCGCCGGGCGCTGGGCGCCTTCGGCTGGGTCAAGCGGCACTACCCGCTCGTCATGAGGATCGGCGGCGGCATGCTCGTCGCGGTCGGTCTGCTGCTCGTCACCGGGATCTGGGACTCGATGCTGAGCCAGCTGCAGTCCTGGACCGCCGACTTCCAGATCGGAATCTGACCGTGAGCAACACCACGACCGAGACCGAGCAGCCCCCGGCACCGGAGGACGGCGCGGCCGAGCGGCTCAGCACCGCCCCGGTCGAGTCCGACGGCCCGACCGGCATAGGGGCGTTCGGCTGGGCGCGCTGGATGTGGCGCCAGCTGACGTCGATGCGGGTCGCCCTGATCCTGCTCTTCCTGCTGTCGCTGGCCGCCATCCCCGGCTCGCTGATCCCGCAGTACCAGAACGGCCAGGGCCAGCTGAAGGTCGAGGCCTGGAAGGCGCGGCACGCCACGGTCGCGCCGGTCTACGAGAAGCTCCAGCTGTTCGACGTCTACAGCTCGGTCTGGTTCTCCGCGATCTACATCCTGCTGTTCGTCTCGCTGGCCGGCTGCATCGTCCCGCGCACCTGGCAGTTCGTCGGTGTGCTGCGCTCCCAGCCGCCGGCCGCGCCGCGCAACCTGACCCGGATGCCGGTGCACGCCGTCTGGCGCACCGAGGCGGACGCCGACCGGGTCAACGCCGCCGCGCACCGGCTGCTGCGCAAGCGCGGCTTCCGCGCCCACCTGTCCGGCGGCGCGGTCGCGGCCGAGAAGGGCTACCTGCGCGAGGTCGGCAACCTGCTGTTCCACCTGTCGCTGTTCGCGCTGCTCGGCGGCTTCGCCTGGGCCAGCCTGGCCTCGGGCACCGGCGGCAAGCTGATGGTCGAGGGCGAGGGCTACTCCAACACCATCACCCAGCTCGACGACTTCAACGGCACCCGGTTCTACGGCAACCAGGACCTCGACCCCTTCTACCTGAAGCTGAACGGCTTCACCTCGAAGTTCCAGACCAAGGGCGACCAGATCGGCGCCGCCCGGCAGTTCACCGCGAACGTCGAGTACTACGCGGGCGGCGACGAGTCGAAGCTCAAGAAGTCGACCATCGAGGTCAACCACCCGCTGGAGATCGGCGGCAGCAAGGTCTACCTGATCGGCCACGGTTACGCGCCGGTCATCAGCGTCAAGAACGGCAAGGGCGACGTCGTCTACCGCGGCGCCGTCCCGTTCCTGCCGCAGGACGGCAACCTGACCTCGACCGGTGTCGTCAAGGTCTCCGACTACGGTCTGGGCCCCGACGGCAACAAGACCCAGCTGGGCTTCTCCGGCTTCTTCCTGCCGACCGCCCCGCTGAGCTTCGAGGGCACCGGCCCGGTCTCGCTCTTCCCCGGCGACGCGGCCCCCGAGCTGGTGCTGAACGCCTTCTCGGGCGACCTCGGCACCGACTCCGGCCTGCCGCAGAACGTCTACCAGCTGAACACCCGCAAGCTCACCCAGCTGGTCCAGGACGGCGAACCGGCCAAGGCCCGGCTCAAGCTCGGCGAGGGCTGGACCCTGCCCGACGGCTACGGCTCGGTGACCTTCGAGGGCTACAAGCAGTGGGCCAGCTTCAACGTCTCGCACCGCCCGGGCAACGCGATCGCCCTGGCCGGCGGGGTGCTGGCGATCCTCGGCCTGATCGGCTCGCTGTTCATCCAGCGCCGCCGGATCTGGGTGCGCGCGGTCGCCCTGCCGGGCGGCGGCACCCAGGTGGAGCTGGCCGGCCTGGCCCGCAGCGAGTCGGCGAAGATCGCCGAGGAGCTGGCGGAGCTCGCGGTCGACCTCCAGGACGACGCCCCGGCCTCCGAGGAGGAGGACGACGCCGCGGCCTCCGAGGAGGACGCTGCCCCGGCCGCCTCCGAGGGCGAGGGCGGCGCCACCGAAACGGACGTACCCGAGGAGACCGGGGTCCCCACCGCCCCGGAAGCGTCCTCGGACCCCGCAGTCCCTGCCGACCAGAAGTCCAAGGAGTAGACGGTGCAACTCGCCTCGGCGGTCGACCCACAGCTGGCCGACCTCTCCAACAAGCTGATCTATTCGGCGATGGTGGTCTACACGCTCGCCATGTTCGCCCACATGATCGAGTGGACCTTCGGCAGCAGGGGCGCCGTCGCCGTCCGCTCGAAGGAGCAGGCCGGCAGCCTCGCCGAGACCGTCGCCACGGCCGAGAAGAAGGCCAAGAAGGTCACCGTCACCGTGGCGGGGGCCGGCGGCGGCACCACCACGCTCACCCGCACCGCGGTCGCGGGCGAGGGCGCGACGGTGGTCACCAGCGGGCGCGGCGCGGACGAGGAGGACGGCCCGGGCGCGGCCGGCACCAACGAGAAGGCCGACCTGGCCGGCCGGATCGCCGTCTCGCTCACCGTGCTCGGCGCCGTGCTGCACGCGGGCGGGATCGTCACCCGCGGCCTCTCGGTCTCCCGCTGGCCGTGGGGCAACATGTACGAGTTCTCCTGCGCCTTCGCCTTCGCGATGACGGCGGCGTACCTGGTGCTGCTGGCCACCCGGAAGAACGTCCGCTGGCTGGGCCTGCCGGTCGTCCTCGCCGGGCTGCTGACCCTCGGCATCGCCACCACGGTGCTCTACACCGACTCCGAGCAGCTCGTCCCGGCGCTGCACTCGCCGTGGCTGGCGATCCACGTCTCCACCGCGATCTTCTGCGGCGGCGCCTTCTACGCGGCGTTCATCGCCACGCTGCTGTACCTCGGCAAGGACTCCTTCGACAAGCGGACGGCGGCCGGCCTCACCACCGGCCCGCTGGGCACCTCGGCCTCGATCTGGCGCCGGCTGCCCGCCGCGTCGACCTTCGACAAGCTGTCGTACCGGATCAACGCCCTGGTCTTCCCGCTGTGGACGTTCACCATCATCGCGGGCGCGATCTGGGCCGAGGCGGCCTGGGGCAAGTACTGGGAGTGGGACCCGAAGGAGACCTGGTCGTTCATCACCTGGGTCGCCTACGCCTGCTACCTGCACGCCCGGGCGACGGCCGGCTGGAAGGGCCGCAAGGCCGCCTACCTGGCGCTGGCGGCGTTCGCCTGCTGGCTCTTCAACTACTACGGCGTGAACATCTTCGTCACCGGAAAGCACTCCTACGCGGGGATCTGACCGGGGCACGACCACCCACCGGCCCGGCTCTCTCCCACAGGCAGCCGGGCCGAGCTGTGACAGGGGTAGTGCGCGCCGGCCGCCGGTCGGTGCGAGAGGGATCTGAGGAGGAAATCGCGCAATGGAGTGCGACGAGGTCATGTTGACCGTCCGAATCACCGCCGCCGAGCGCATGCTGCTCCGCCGGCTCGCCCAGGGACACCGGAGCGACGTGTCCGAGGTGGTGTCCGACGCGCTGCTGGACATCATCCCCACGCTCAGCGCGCCGGGGGACGCCTACCGGCTGCTGGGGGCGCTGGCGGTGCCCGCGCCGTGCGCCCTGACGGTCTGGCTGCCGACCCCGCTGGCCGACCTGCTGGTGCCCGGCGCGGCCCGGATCGCGCAGATCACCGACGTCCGGATCGAGTCGGCCAGCGCCGCGCTGGGCGCCGCGCTGCGGCTCTGGCTGGCCCAGGACCCGGTCCGGCTGGCGACCAACCTCAGCGTGATGCACGCCGGCCGGCCGGCCGCCCTGGTGGCCGCCTGACGGAATCAGCTCGCCAGTGGCAGCCGGGTGCCGCCGAGGCCCGGCGCGGCGGGGCGGCCCTCGTAGGCGTCCCGCCGGGCCGGCACCGTCGGGCCCTCGGCCGGTCCGTCCAGCGGCGCGGTGAGCAGCAGGCACTCGGCCGCCGGCAGGCCGTCCTGGACCAGCTGGACCCGCACCGCCTGCCGTCCGCCCGCCGTGGCCGGCCCGTCGGCCGGTCCGGCGGCCGGTCCGGCGGCCGCTTCGGGGACCGCCCGGACGAAGCAGGGCCGGTCCAGCTCGATGTACCGGTCGAAGGAGGTCACCAGCTCGACCGGGACCACCGGCTCGGGGTGGCGCAGCCGCTGGGCGGCCTGCCGGGCGGCCTCCAGCACCAGCATCCCGGGCACGTGGTCCAGCGCGTGGTCGAACAGCACCGGGTGGGTGGCGTCGGTGCGCAGCAGCCAGGTGTCCGGCGCGAGGGTCGGGCCGAGCACCACGTCGGCGGGCTGCGCGCGGCCGACCAGTTCGGGCGCGGCGGGCGCCGGCGGCCGGGGTGGGACGGTGCGCCGCGCGGGGCCGCGCAGCCGGGCGTACGCGGCGGGGGAGACCACCCGCAGTCGGCCGGTGCCCCGGCCGACCGGCCGGCCGTCCCGGGTGACGTCGACGCACACCCGCAGCGAGACCAGCTCGCCGTGCCGCATCCGGACGTCCTCGCAGCCGACGGCCAGCATCAGCGAGGCGGGGCCGGTGGTGACGGCCAGGACGGGCAGCCCGGGCCCGTCGAGCGCGTAGGAGAGGTCCTCCATCACGAAGTGGTGGCCGCGCGGCACCCCGAATCCGGCGTGGCCGATCAGCAGCCCGGCTTGCCGGATCGTTTCGGCGAGCAGCACCGGGTCGTGGTAGCGGTCCCCGGGCAGCCGGTAGAAGCCGTGCAGCCGGGGCCACTGGGCGCCGAGCAGGAAGTCGTACGGGCCGGTGGCCTGCCAGCCGGTGAGGAACACCTCGGACACCGAGGCGCGGTGCACCAGGTGCCGGGAGACGGTCCGGTCGTGGAAGTCGTAGCCGGTCGCGGGGCCGTCGTGGAATTCGAGGCCGCCACCACTGCCCGGGCCGGGGTGGGCGTACGGGCGGTGCGGGTCCGGCTCTACGATCGATGGCATGACGGGCCCCCGCTTCAGGGTGTCGGTCGAGCGGCCGCCATGGCCGCCCGAGCAAAACATACATACCACCCGGTTTGTCTTTGGCGACTGGGGTCCCCAGCCCGCGCTGTCCGGTCCGGCCACGCTACCTGCCCCGTGGACTGGGGGAATGCCCGTTCGGGAGAGTTCGGACCATCGATGGGGGCCCGTCCCCGCTGGACGGCGGGGACGCGGCAGGCGCTAGATTAGATACCAACCATGCGGTTTCGGAAGGTGCCGTCCGCATGCGAGCGCCGCCCCCGGAGGGGCGTGCCGACAGCAGCCGGGTGGGGCGGGGATCGCGCCCGGCCGAGTCCGGAGGGGGCCAGTGGTCAAGCAGGAACGGGCTGGGCGGACCCGGCAGGCCGTACTGCTCGCCGCCGCGGAGACCTTCGCGCGGGTGGGCTTCGAGGCCGCCAGCCTGGTCGACATCAGCCGCCGGGCCGGGGTGAGCAAGGGCGCCCTCTACTTCCACTTCGTGTCCAAGCAGGCCCTCGCCGACGGGGTGCGCCACGCCTCCGGGCGGGAGGTCGGCTCGGCCGCGCTGCGCGCGCTGCGGGCCGACGGTCCGGCGCTCCAGGGCCTGATCGACTTCTCGCACGAGCTGGCCCGGATGCTGCGCGAGGACGTGGTGGTGCGGGCCGGCGTCCGGCTCGGCCACCCGGGCCGGCGCCGGGACGGCGCCCAGGAGGGGGCGGACGGCTCACCCGGGCCGGCTCCGGTGGACCCGGACGCCGCCTGGCGCAGCCTCACCGCCGTCGTCCACCGGCTGCTGGACCGCGCCGCCGACGCCGGCGAGCTGTGCCCCGGGGTGGACCGGCGGGCCGCCGCCGAGCTGCTCACCGCGGTGGCGGCCGGGCAGGTGCTGCTGGTGGGCGAGGAGGTCGACCGGCCCGGCGCGGAGGCCGTGAGCCGGCTCTGGGCGGCCGCGCTGCCGGCCCTGGTGGCGGCGGAGCGCCGGGCGGGCTACCGGGTCTGATCCCGGTCCGGTCCGGAGGCGCGGGTGGCCTCAGCCGCGCTCGGCGACGCTCAGCCGCGCTCGGCGACGCTCAGCCGGGCGAGCGCGTGCGGCTGGACCAGGCCCGGCAGCAGCAGCGTCCAGAGGTCGGACATCCGCTGGATCAGGTCCTGCCGGCCGGCCAGCACCTGGGAGCTCAGCTGGATGCCGGTGACGGCCCCGGTGATCACCCCGGAGGCCGCGGCCAGGTCCACGCCCGGGTGGAGGTCGCCGGCCTCCTGGGCGCGCTCCAGCAGCTCGCCGACGGTGTCCATCCAGCCCTGGTAGGCCGCGATCTGCGGCTGGGTGAAGCTGCCGTGCTCGATGGTCAGCCGGATGCTGCCGCGCACCAGCGGATCGGTCTGGAGCGCGCGGGCGAAGGCGTACCCGAGGTCGATCAGGTTCTGCACCGGGCTGTCCGAGGCCGGCGCCCAGCCGGAGATCCAGGCGCCCTGGCCCTCGATGACGGCGAGCGCCAGGTCCTCCTTGGAGTGGAAGTGGAAGTACAGCGCGCCCTTGGTGACGCCGGCCCGGTCCAGGATCTCGGACATCGTGGCGGCGGCGTAGCCCCGCTCGTCGAACACCTCGGCCGCCGCGACGAGTACCGCCTGGCGGGTCGCCAGCGCGCGGGCCTGCCTGGCCATCGCAGCCTCCCTGGAAAGTTCTGGTCCCGGCAGCGGCCGATCCTATGGGGGCGGACGGGGCGGCGGACGCATACCGTCCAGTAGGTATCCTACCGAGCCCGCCGCGGACCCTTACGGCCCCGGCCGACCGGGCGGCGGCCCCGCCGGCGCGGCCCCGGGGGACGCCCGACGGCCGGTCACCCGAACGGGGTGACCGGCCGTCGGCGAGGGCCGTGGGCCGTCAGGCCGCCTGCTGCCAGCTGAACGGCGAGTAGTACGCTGGGCGGCGCTCCAGGCGCTGCCAGTTGGCGATCGGCTCCACCGGCGCGGCGGCGGCGGCCTGCTGCGCGGCGGCGGCGCGCGCGGCGAGGACGGCGGTCAGGGCGGCGAGTTCCTCGTCGGTGAGAGTGCCGCGGACGATGCGGACGAGGGGTTCGGCGGAAGCGGTCATGTCCTGGTTTCTCCCCCGGTGGCTGTGGTCTGAGTGGGTGCCCGGTACGGGCCGGTGCGGCTGCCGCGGAGCGCTGCGGCGGGCCGCGCCGCTACATCGGCGGGTTGCCGTGCTTGCGGCTGGGCAGGTCGGCGTGCTTGGTGCGGAGCATGGCGAGCGCGGCGGAGATCACCTGGCGGGTCTCGGCCGGGTCGATGACGTCGTCCACGAGGCCGCGCTCGGCCGCGTAGTACGGGTGCATCAGCTCGCTCTTGTACTCCTTGATCTTCTGGGCGCGCATGGCGTCCGGGTCCTCGGCGGCGTTGATCTCGCGCCGGAAGATGACGTTGGCCGCGCCCTCGGCGCCCATCACGGCGATCTCGTTGGTCGGCCAGGCGTAGGACAGGTCGGCGCCGATCGAGCGCGAGTCCATCACGATGTAGGCGCCGCCGTAGGCCTTGCGCAGGATCAGCGAGATGCGCGGCACGGTGGCGTTGCAGTACGCGTACAGCAGCTTGGCGCCGTGCCGGATGATGCCGCCGTGCTCCTGGTCGACGCCGGGCAGGAAGCCGGGGACGTCGAGCAGGGTGACCAGCGGGATGTTGAAGGCGTCGCACATCTGGACGAAGCGGGCGGCCTTCTCGCTCGCGTTGATGTCCAGCACGCCGGCCAGCGACTGCGGCTGGTTGGCGATGATGCCGACGACGTGGCCGTCGATCCGGGCGAGCACGCAGAGCACGTTGGTGGCCCAGCGCTCGTGGATCTCCAGGTACTCGCCGTGGTCGACGATCTCCTCGATCACCTTGCGCATGTCGTACGGGCGGTTGCCGTCGGCGGGCACCAGGTCCAGCAGGCTGTCGTTGCGCCGCTCGACCGGGTCCTCGCTCATCACGGACGGCGGCATCTCGCGGTTGTTCTGCGGCAGCAGCGACAGGAGGTAGCGGACCTCCTCGATGCAGGACTGCTCGTCGTCGTAGACGAAGTGGGCGACACCGGAGACGCCGGCGTGCACGTCCGCACCGCCGAGGCCGTTCTGGGTGATCTTCTCGCCGGTCACCGCCTGGACCACGTCCGGGCCGGTGATGAACATCTGCGAGGTCTCGCGGACCATGAAGACGAAGTCGGTCAGCGCGGGGGAGTACGCGGCGCCGCCGGCGCACGGGCCGAGCATCACGGAGATCTGCGGGATGACGCCGGAGGCCTTGGTGTTGCGCTGGAAGATGCCGCCGTAGCCGGCCAGGGCGGTGACGCCCTCCTGGATGCGGGCGCCGGCGCCGTCGTTCAGCGAGACCAGCGGGGCGCCGGCCGCGATGGCCATGTCCATGATCTTGTGGATCTTCTGCGCGTGGGCCTCGCCCAGCGCGCCGCCGAAGATCCGGAAGTCGTGCGCGTAGGTGAAGACGGTGCGCCCGTGGACGGTGCCCCAGCCGACGACCACGCCGTCGGTGTGCGGCTTCTTGGCCTCCAGGCCGAAGCCCTGGGCGCGGTGCCGGCGGAGCGGCTCGACCTCCTGGAAGGAGCCCTCGTCCAGCAGCAGCTCGATGCGCTCGCGGGCGGTCAGCTTGCCCTTGGCGTGCTGGGCCTCGGTGGCCTTGTCGCTGGGGCCGCGGCGGACCTTCTCGCGCAGCTCGTGCAGCTCGGCGACCCGCCCACGGGCGTCGGCCGGGACCTCGGGGACCTCGCCGTCGACCGGCGCCTCATGCACAACCGTCATCTCGAACCACTCCAAGGGTGAGGGAACTGTCCGACAGCCAACGTCTGCTGTGCCCCCGGCTGCGAATCACTTTCTTCACTTATGACTGTACGAGGGGCCGTGCGCTGGTTTCGGCGTCGATTCCGTACAAGGTCGAGTTCGTTTAGCTGTCAGGCCTGTACAGAAGCGGTCGGTTCGATCACTGTGCGCTCGGTGTTCATTCGGATACCAGGGGTTGTCGAACAGATGATGGTCCGATGATCTGAGCATAAAGAAAGGTGCAGGTCAGGGCCGTCCTGCTGTACTGCGGGCCGGTTCTCCCGGGTGACGGCCCAGGTCCGCTCCGGCTCGGTCGCCGCTGGTGCGCGGCCCGGCTGAGGAGCGGGGCAGTCGTAGGGAAGCGCCAAAAACGCCGCAGCCCACCCCGCGTGCTGGGGGTGGGCTGTCCGGGCGAGCGTACGGACCGGCTCCGATCAGCTCTTCCTGCCGTCCTCGGGCTCGTCGCGGTCCCGCAGTTCCCGCTCGCGACGGCGCAGGTCGGCCTCCCACTGCTTGAGCATGTCCTCGTGGTCTTTGTCGCTCCTCTTCAACGAGGCGAGGAACTCGGGGTCGTCGTCCGGAGCCAGCGGCCGCCCGCCGCGCGGGGCCGGGCGGCCCGGGCGGTCGTCGGCCGGGTGCCCCGGGTGGGCCGCCCCGGCGGGCGCCGCCCGCAGGAAGCCGCGCCGCTTGCCGGCGATCAGCCAGGCGATCGGGCCCAGCGGCGGGAAGAGCAGCACGATCAGCACCCAGACCACCTTGGGCAGGTGCTTCACCTCGTCCTCGGGCGTGGTCAGGCAGTCCACGAACGCCCAGACCCAGAGCGCGAGCGGAAGGATGATGGTCAGAAGAATCCTCGGCACGGCTGGGATCTCCCCCCGGGCGACGGTGGCGGGCGCCTTCCAGGGGCCCTTGACCGAGCCAGGCTATCGGGTGGCGGATACTGACAGGCATGGCATACGACGATCTCCGCTCGTTTCTCCGGGCCCTCGACCGCGAGGGCGACCTCAAGCGCATCAAGGCGGAGGTGGACCCGCACCTGGAGATCGGCGAGATCGTCGACCGGGTGCAGAAGGCCAAGGGCCCGGCGCTGCTCTTCGAGAACGTCAAGGGCTCGTCGATGCCGCTGGCGATGAACGTCTTCGGCACCGAACGGCGGCTGGCCAAGGCGCTCGGCCTCAAGGGCCCGGACGACATCTCCGAGAAGATCGCCGGCCTGCTCAAGCCGGAGCTGCCGCAGGGCTTCACCGGCTTCCGGGACGCCTTCGGCAAGCTCGCCTCGATGGCGCACGTCCCGCCCCGGCACGTGAAGTCCGGCGACGCCCCGGTGCAGGAGGTCGTGCTCACCGGTGACGACGTCGACCTGGACCGGTTGCCCGCCCTCTTCACCTGGCCGCTGGACGGCGGCTCCTTCTTCAACCTGGGCCTGACCCACACCAAGGACCCGGACACCGGCATCCGCAACCTGGGCCTCTACCGGCTCCAGCGGCACGACCGCCGCACCATCGGCATGCACTGGCAGATCCACAAGGACAGCCGCAACCACTACGCGGTGGCGGCCCGGCGCGGCGAGCGCCTCCCGGTGGCGATCGCCTTCGGCTGCCCGCCGGCCGTCACCTACGCGGCCACCGCGCCGCTGCCCGGGGACATCGACGAGTACCTCTTCGCCGGCTTCATCGCCGGGGAGCGGGTGCGGATGGTCGACTGCAAGACCGTGCCGCTCCAGGTCCCGGCCGACGCGGAGGTCGTGCTGGAGGGCTGGCTGGAGCCCGGCGAGATGCTGCCCGAGGGCCCGTTCGGCGACCACACCGGCTTCTACACCCCGCAGGAGCCGTTCCCGGCGCTGAAGATCGACTGCGTGACGATGCGCCGCCGCCCGATCCTCCAGTCCATCGTGGTCGGCCGCCCGCCGACGGAGGACGGCCCGCTGGGCAAGTTCACCGAGCGGTTCTTCCTGCCGCTGCTGAAGATCATCATCCCGGACATCGTCGACTACGACCTGCCCGAGGCCGGCGGCTTCCACAACTGCGTGATCGTCTCGATCGACAAGAAGTACCCCAAGCACGCCCAGAAGACGATGCACGCGATCTGGGGCGCGCACATGATGTCGCTGACCAAGCTGATCATCGTGGTGGACGCCGACTGCGACGTGCACGACTACCAGGAGGTCGCCTGGCGGGCCTTCGGCAACGTGGACTACAGCCGGGACCTCACCGTGGTCGAGGGCCCGGTGGACCACCTGGACCACGCCTCGTACCAGCAGTTCTGGGGCGGCAAGGCCGGCATCGACGCGACCCGCAAGCTGCCCGAGGAGGGGTACACCCGGGACGGCGGCTGGCCCGAGATGGTCTCCTCCGACCCGGCCACGGCCGCGCTGGTCACCCGGCGCTGGAAGGAATACGGACTGTGAGCACCGGAGTCGGTACGCTCGGTAGTGGAGGTCAGGGCGAATCTCCCCGCACTCGTGGGGGTGTGTCGGCCTTCCTGCGCCTGGTGATGATCGAGCACTCGATCTTCGCCCTGCCCTTCGCGTACATCGCCGCGCTGACGGCCATGTTCCTCGCCGACCGGCGGGTGCACTGGGGCGAGCTGTTCGTCGTCACCGTCTGCATGGTCGGGCTGCGCACCTTCGCGATGGCGGCCAACCGGATCATCGACCGCGAGATCGACGCCCGGAACCCGCGCACCGCCACCCGCGAACTGGTCACCGGCGCGGTGTCGTTGAAGACCGCGTACGTCGGCTCCGCCGTCGCCCTGGTGGTCTTCCTCGGCGCGGCCGCGATGCTCAACCCGCTCTGCCTGGCGCTCGCGCCGGTCGCGGTGGTGCCGATGGTGGTCTACCCGTACGGCAAGCGGTTCACGAACTTCCCGCAGGCGATCCTGGGCCTGGCCCAGGCGATGGGGCCGGTCGGCGCCTGGCTCGCGGTGACGGGCCGCTGGTCCTGGGACGCGGTCGTGCTGGGGGTGGCGGTCGGCATCTGGATCGGCGGCTTCGACCTGATCTACGCCTGCCAGGACGTCGAGTCCGACCGCGAGCACGGCGTGCGCTCGGTGCCCGCGCGGTACGGTGTGCCGGCGGCCGTCCGGGGCGCCCGGGTGTGCCACGTCCTCACGACGCTCCTGCTCGGCTGGTTCGCCGTCCGCACGGACGCCGGAGCGGCGTTCTGGATCGGCCTGGCGGTCGTCGCGGGCGCCTTCGTGTACGAGCACACCATCGTGAAGCCGAACGACCTCTCCAAGCTCAACCGGGCCTTCTTCCAGACCAACAGCTTCGTGGGCATCTCGCTGTTCTTCTTCGCCCTCGTGGACCTGGTCATCCGCGGTCTCGGCATCTGACCCGCGTGGCGGCGAACTGGCGCGGCGACCGCATCGGCAGCGCGCTGCGGGGTGAGAACCCCACCGTGCTGCGGAGGTTGGACGCCGGCTTCGCCGTCATCGGGGACGTCCAGTTCCTGCCCGGCTACTCGGTCCTGCTGACCGACGCGCCGGGCGTGGAACGCCTCGGCGACCTGCCCCGCCCGCGCCGGCTGGCGTACCTCTCCGACCTCGACCGCCTCGGCGAGGCCGTCGAACGCGCCTGCCGGGCGGCCGATCCGGCCTTCCGCCGGGTCAACCTCGAAATCCTGGGCAACCGGGACCCGTTCCTGCACGCCCACGTCTGGCCCCGCTACGACTGGGAGCCCGCCCACCTCGTCCAGCGCCCGGTCTGGCTCTACCCGCCCACCCACTGGCAGGACCCGCGGTACGCCCTCGGCCCCGCCCACGACGCCCTCCGCGCCGCCCTCACGGCCGAACTCGCCGGGGACACCCACGCGGGCTGACCCCCCGGAGCCCGCCGCCCCGGAACCGGCCGTGCCGCCGCACGGGTAGTCGGACGGGCCGACTTCCCGTGCGGGCGGGGTCAGTTGTGCAGGAAGGCCTCCAGGGACACCGCCAGGGCCACCGGGGTCTCGTACATCGGGTAGTGCCCGCTGCCGGGGAGCTCCTCCAGTTCGGCGTTGGGGTAGTGGCTGAGGAAGGTGCCGCGCATCACCTCGGCGGTGAGGGCGAGGTCGTGCTCGCCGACGATCACCTTGACCGGCACCGGGTTGCCGCTGATCCGGCGCTCCAGGTCGGCCGTCGCCCAGTCGCGGACGTAGCCGCCGAAGGCCTCGGCGGTGGACAGCCGCAGCGACTGGTCGACCATGCGGTCGAGCCAGACCCGGCCGGCCCGGCGGCCGGTGACCAGGTCCAGGATGGCGAGGCGCTTCTCCCGGTCCTCGGCGGCGCCGTAGAACAGCGCCTCCCCCGCCTCGTCCAGCGGGTACGCCCCGGCCGGCACCGGGGCCAGGCCGACCAGCTTGCGCACCCGCGGCGGCGCCTCGGCGAGCACCTGCTGGGCCGCCTTGCCGCCCATCGAGTGGCCGACGAGCGAGAAGCGGTCCCAGCCGAGCTGGTCCGCCAGGGCGAGCGCGTCGGAGGCGATCTCGGCGAGCGTGTGCGCGCCGGGGACGTCCTTGCGCTGCCCGTAGCCGCGGTAGTCGAGGAAGGCGTAGGTGAACGCGCCGCCGTCGAGGTAGTCGAGGAACGGGCCCCAGCCCGCGCTGGTGCCGAACCAGTCGTGCAGGACCAGGACGTGGTGGTCGCCGGTGCCGATCGAGCGGTGAGGGATCGTCATGCCAACGGTCGTTCCCCGCGATCCGCCCGCCCGAACGGACGGTTCGCGGGCATCCGGCGGAGTGCGGACGACGGCTCAGTCCGCGCGCCGGGCGAAGGCCGGGGCGTGCTCGGGGAGCGGACCGAAGGCGATCAGCCGGGAGAGCAGCAGCGGGAAGCCGGGGACGTACCGGGCGAGCCGCACCAGCCGGGTGGGCGGGCCGGACTGCCGGCCGGTGAGGACCGGCTCGAACATCAGGTGGTGCAGGGCCTGCTGCACCCCCTGCATGACCACGGTCGGCCGCCACCGGCGGTGCTGGACCCGGGCCAGGGCCGCCACGGTCGGGCGCCCGCGCCGCAGCGGTTCGGCGAGCAGGGCGGCGGCCGCGACGGCGTCCTGGACGGCCAGGTTGATGCCCACCCCGCCGGCCGGGGACATCGCGTGGGCGGCGTCGCCGATCAGCAGCAGCCCGTCGGCGTACCAGCGGTGCAGCCGGTTCAGCCGGACGTCGAGCAGGTGCACGTCGTCCAGGCCGGCCAGCTGGTCGACCCGGTCGGCGTACTGGGGCAGCAGGTCGGCGATCCGCTCGCGGAACCGCTCGACGCCCTCGGCGCGCAGCTGCGGGTCGGCGCCCTTGGCGCGGAAGTAGGCGACCTGGAAGTAGTCGCTCCGGGCGAAGCTCAGCGCCAGGTCGCCGTGCCCGAAGCCGGGGACGAGGCTGGGCGGCAGGGCCTGCTCGTGGGGGTGCCGGGGCAGCCGGAACCACCAGACGTCGAAGGGCACCGGGAACTCCTCGGGCGTCAGCTCGGCCGCCCGGCGCAGGGTCGAGTGCCGGCCGTCGGCGGCGACGGTGAGGTCGGCGCGCAGCTCGCCCTCCGCGCCGTCCCGGGTGCGGTACCGGACGCCGGCCACCCGCCCGCCGTCCCGGAGCAGGCCGGTCGCCTCGGTGTTCATCCGCAGGGTGAAGGCCGGCTCCCGCCGGGCCTCCGTGACCAGGAAGTTCAGCAGATCCCACTGCGGGATCATGGCGATGTAGTTGTACGGGGGCCGCAGCCGCCCGTAGGCGCTCAGCGCGACGGGGCCGGTGCCGGGCACCCGGACGACCAGGTCGCCGAGGCGGCTCTGCGGCAGGGCGGCGAACTTCCGGCCGAGGCCGAGCTCGTCCATCAGCCGCACGGTGGAGGCGTGGACGGTGTCGCCGCGGAAGTCGCGCAGGAAGTCCCCGTGCTTCTCCAGCACGGTCACCTCGACGCCGGCGCGCGCCAGCATCAGGCCCAGCATCATTCCGGCCGGCCCGCCCCCGGAGATCACGACGCTCATGGCTCTCCCCTTTCAGTGCTCGATCGATCACTGTCCGTGTGGAACCTGCATATACAGAGTCTCTGGAACCATCTCAGGTGTCAAGCAGTACGATGCTCCACATGAAGGACCTGGTGGCGGCCGCCCTCGTGGCGGCGAAGGAGCGGGGCCGGGACGTCGCCGACGTCCCGCTGACGGCGATCGCCGCGACGGCCGGGATCTCCCGCAGCACGCTGCTGCGCCGGCTCGGCGGCTCCCGGGCGGCGCTGGACGAGGCGGTCCGGCGGGCGGGCGTCGACCCGGGCGGGCGGCCGCCGGTGCGCGAGCGCGCGATCGAGGCGGCGGCCCGGCTGGTGGCCGAACGCGGCCTGGCCGGGGTCACCCTGGACGCGGTGGCGGTCCGGGCCGACTGCTCGCTGCCCAGCCTGCACACCGTCTTCGAGGGGCGGGACGGCCTGCTCGCCGCCGTCTTCGAGCGGTACTCCGCGCTGCCCGGCCTGGAGGCCCTCGCGGCCGACCCGCCGGAGCGGTTGGAGGACACCGTCCGGGCGCTCCACGCCGCCTTCGTCGCGGCCTTCGTGGACGAGCCGCGGATCGTCCCGGCGGTCTTCGCCGACCTGCTCGGCCGGCCGGACGGCCCCGCCTCCCGGCTGATGACCGCCAACCTGCCGCGGCTGCTCGACGGCTTCGACCGGCTGCTGCTGCCGCACGTGCGGGCCGGCCGGCTGCGACCGCTGCCCACCGCGCTGCTGGCCCAGCTGCTGATCGGCCCGCTGCTCAACCACGTCCTGATGCGGCCGGTGCTGGAGCCCGTCCTGGGTGCCGGGCTGCCCTCGATGGACGAGGCCGTCGAGATCTTCGCCGAGGCCTACCTGCGGGCGGTGGCCGTCCCGGCGGCGTAGGCGGCGGAATCCGGGGGTGGCGTCGCCGCGCCCCGAGGGGGGCCGTGATCGGCAAGCCGCCGTGCACGGTCCGCGGCCACGATGGCTGGGCCGGCCGTCAAGTCTCCTACATCATAGGTGGCATGACGGCCAATCAGTGATCCGCGAGCGGCGTCAGTCCAGGACCAGCCGGTCGCCGACCCGCAGCCGGCCGGGGGCGGCGACCTCGGCGAGGGCGTCGAGCCGGCCGTCGTGGGCGTGCACCACGGCCTTGAGGATCTCGGGCGCGTGCGGCAGCCCGGGCTGCGGGGCGCCGGTCATCGCGCAGCGCTCGCTGGAGGCGACGAAGGAGAGCCGGGCGCTGCCCGGGGCCTCGCCGGAGGCCCGGCGGCCGAGCCAGGCGTCCTCGACGAACGGCGGGGTGCCGGGCGGGGTGCGCAGCACGATGTTGGGGCGGAACCGGCGCTCGTCGATCACGGCGAACGGGACGGCCTCGCGGACCCAGTCCAGGGTGGCGGTGCTGAGCACGCTGACCGGCAGCTGGTCGAAGTGCGATACGGCGTCCTCGCGGGCGAGTTCGACGTCCTCGCGCTGGAGGTAGGCGCGCAGGAAGGCGTCCGGCCGGTCGACCGGGCGGCCGAGCGGGTCGAACAGCTCGGGCCCGTCGATCCGGTGGCCGAGCCGGGCGGAGAGGCGGAGCAGGCCGTCCATCCGGCGGAAGCGGCGGGTGCTCTTGCCCGAGCCGAGCTTCCCGGCCGCGTCGCGGACGGCGTAGAGGCGGTCGCCGGCCAGGCCGCGCTCGTCCACCTCGACGGAGTCGAGCCGCTCGCCGCCGGTGGATTTCACGGGGTAGCGCCAGAGTCGCTCGATCACTCCGATGATCTCAGCCATGGCCGGAAAGCGTACTGGCGTTGACGGGGGATGGTCTAGACCAAGTGCCGGAGGTGCGCCGTCCGTTCACCCCGGCCGTCCGTTCACCCCGGCCGTCCGCTCACCCCAGCCGGGCCACCGCCCGCACCGGCGCGCCGTCCGCCGCGACCAGCCGCAGCGGGAACAGCGACACCTCCACCGCCAGGCCGGCCTCCTGGGCGACCAGCAGCGGCCGCAGGTCGGTCAGGTTCTCGGCGATCACCCCGCCGCCGGGCGCCCCCAGCAGCACCCGGTGGGCGGCGAGCGTGGGCTCGTCGGCGGCGTCCGGGTCGTGCTCGTCGGTGAGGTCGGCGAGCAGCGCGGCC
>NZ_JBEXJK010000086.1:0-24895 GCF_040609095.1 Kitasatospora sp. NPDC004799 | reverse complement strand
CCCGCGGCGCCGGTGGCCACGCCCCCGCCCGTCGCGCCCCCGGCCCAGCCCAGCGCCCCCGCGCAGCCGCCCGCCACCAAGGCGCCGCAGCCGAAGGTGACCACCGCCCAGCCGCCGACCGACCCGGAGCCCCCCGCGGCGGCCGGCGCCGGTACCGGGTGCGAGATCCGCTCGAACGCGGGCAACTGCTACGAGGCCGGGCAGTTCTGCCGCAACGCGGACCTGGGCAAGAGCACCCACGACGCCGGCGGCCGGGTGATCTACTGCCGGATGGTCAGCGGCAAGCCGCACTGGCAGGCCTGAGGCCCGTCGGTCCCGGGGTCGAGCGGCTCGGTTCCCGGTCAGGCGTCGATGACGCCCAGGGTGTCCCAGAACAGGTGCTCGTAGGCCTGGAGCAGCAGCCCGTACTCGCGTGCGGTGTCCAGGGTCGGCCCGTCCAGCCGGTCCGGGCCCAGCGCGTCGGCGGCCTGCTGCTCCAGCTCGGGCGCGGGCTGGGCGAAGAAGTCGAAGAACCCGCAGGCCTCGTCGGAGAAGCCGTACCGGCGGCGCAGCGCCTGCGCGACGGTGGCGCAGTAGCCGCCCCAGGCCGCGAAGTTGGCGACCAGGGCGGCGGCCGCGGCGGCGGGCTCGCCGTTCAGGGCGAGCCAGGCGAGGTAGTGGGGGTAGGCCTGGCAGCCGGGCAGCGGCGGGCGGGACTCCAGGGCGTCGCGGCCCAGGCCGACGGCGGCGCCGAGCGCGGGCAGGGTGCGCAGTGCGGCGCTCTCGCCCTCGGCCAGGGTGGCGAACCAGGCGCCGACCGGCCGGTCCGCGGTGCGGCTGGCGAGCAGCAGCAGGCTGCGGCGGTCGGAGCGGATGATCCGGTGCTGCTGGGCGGCGAGTTCGGCCAGTGCCGAGCGCGGCGCGGTGCCGTCGGCGAGCGCGGTGACCAGCGCGGGGGCGGTGTCGCCGGGTGCCAGGTCGGCGCGCAGGGCCTGGATCTGGCCGAGGATCGGGTGGTTCACCGGTGCCTCCGGGGTGCGGTTCGGTCCGGTGCCATTCCTACCGTCCGGCGGCGCCGGTGCGGTGGCGACAGGCCGGGCGGCGGCAGGGGACGCGCTCCCGGCCGGGCGGGTGCGCCGGGCCGGGAGCCGGTGGGGCGGGCGGTGCGTGAGGCGGTGGTGCGGGTGGTGCGTGAGCCGGCCGTGCGGGTGGTGCGGGGTCGCGCTGGTGCGTCAGGCGTCGGCGCAGGCCTTCCCGATGTCGCCGGCGGCGGCGGTGATCGGCTTGTAGTCGGGCTGCTGGCCCTTGGAGACCCGGTCGATGGCGTCGTTGACGGCCTTGGCGAGCCGGGCGGCGGCCGCGTCGCCGCGGCCGCCGCCGTCCCCCCGGATCTTCCTGGCGTCGTCGGCGACCTTCCGCAGCGCCTCGACCGTGTGGTTGCGGCGGCTCTCGTCGGCGAGCTGCCCGACGTTGATCGCCGAGTCCGCGAGGTCCTGGACGTCGCCGGTGAGGCTGATCGCCCGCTTTCCGCAGTCGAGGGCCTGGTCGGCGTCGCAGGCGGTGAACAACGGGGCCGCGAGCAGCAGCGCGAGCGTGGTGGCGGCCAGGCGGTACGGCTTCCTTGTCATGTCTCCCTCCCGCCGTATCAACGCCGCTGTGCTGTGCGGAGGTTCCGGAGGCGGGCGTGAATCTCGCCGGGAAGCCGTCGGCTGCTGCGGAAGGCGATGCTCCGTCCGGAATCGGCGTCGGCGGCACGGGCGTTCACCCCGTCGGTGTTGCCCGGCGGGGTGAACGCCTGTGCGGGAACTACTGGTTGGCGGTCTCGGCCAGGTCGCGGACCAGGCGGGCGATGGTCGGGGCGGCCACCCCGTGGGCGTCGGCCGCCCGCAGGACGGCGCCGCCGATGGCGTCCAGCTCGGTCGGTCGGCCGGCCTCCACGTCCCGCTGCATCGAGGACTTCATCGTCCCGGGGACGCGGTCGAAGGAGTCGAGCAGGGCCTGCGCGTCCGCCGGGGCGCCGATCGCCCGGGTGACGGCGCCGATCTCGTCCAGCACGGCGAGGAGTTCGGCCCGGTGCTCGGTGCGCACGGTGCCGATCCCGCTCGCGTGGCGGGTGGTGAGCAGCGCGAACGGGGCGAGGAAGGAGAGCTTGCTCCACAGCATCGCCGTCTCGTCCGCGCGCAGCGTGACGTCCGGCCCGGCGTGCCGCAGCCGCTCGGCGAACTCGGCGACGGGGGAGGAGGGTTCGTCGGTCGCGCCGAGCTCGACGGTGGCGAACGGGCTGGTGTGCTCGATCCGCCCGGGCGCCGTCCGGGTGGCCTCGACCCGGATCGTGCCGGCCACCACCCGGGCGGCCGGATAGCGCTCGCGCAGCAGCGCCATGTGGTCCAGGCCGTTGAGCAGCGGCACCAGAATCCCGGTGCCGAGCGCCTGCGCGGGCATCCGGTCGAGCGCGGCGGCCAGCGCCGTCGCCTTGACCGTCACGAACGCCGCGTCGACCGGCTCGCGCAGCTCGGTCGCGGCCTCGACCCGGGCGGTGAACTCGCCGAACCGGGCGCTGCGGACGTGCAGTCCGTCCCGCGCGACGGTGGCCGCGGTCCGCTCGCCGGCCAGGCAGACGACCCGGTGGCCGTCGCGGGCGAGCAGCCCGCCGATCAGTCCGCCGACGCCGCCCGGGCCGAGGACGGCGACGGTCAGGGGGGTGGTGGTCATGGTGACTCCCGTGGGGTGGGTGTGGGATGGGTGGAACGGAGGGCGGGCGCGGTTACCGGGCCTCCCAGCAGAACCGGCCCTCCAGGCCGTCCGGGCTGAGGAAGCCGAAGCCGTTGCCGTAACCGAAGTCGAGGACGTACGGATCGCCCTCGTCCGGGGCGTCGGCGAGGGCGAAGAGGTACTGCCAGGGTGCCGGGACCGGGGCCCGGCCGCTCGGGTGGGACGGGTCTCCGCCGAGGTGGTCGTGCACGTGGTCGCCGTCCGGGAACGGGACTTCGGGGCCCTCGTCGCGCAGGTACCGCTGGAAGGCGGCCCGTTGGTCCATCGCCCGGTCGACGTTCTCCGGCAGCGGCGCCACGTCCAGGTGGTACTCGACCGGCGTCCGCCCGCCGTCGGGCTCGCAGCGCCAGAGCGTACGGCCCCGGGGGCCGGGCGGGCCGATGACGGCGAACGGTGGGATGCGCCCGCCGGGCTGGA
Organism: Kitasatospora sp. NPDC004799; assembly: GCF_040609095.1. Taxonomy (NCBI): domain Bacteria; kingdom Bacillati; phylum Actinomycetota; class Actinomycetes; order Kitasatosporales; family Streptomycetaceae; genus Kitasatospora; species Kitasatospora sp. NPDC004799. The sequence continues at coordinate 21,727 of NZ_JBEXJK010000086.1, read as the reverse complement.
CGAGCAGCAGGCCGTCGCCCCGCTCCGGGTCGAGGCCCCCCATGATCTCGTCCTCCTCCTCCAGGAAGAGGTACGCCAGCCGGCCCGGTTCGCCGGGGACGGGGAACTGCCCGATGAACACCAGGGGTTCACCGGTGGTGGGGGAGAGCGGCCAGGTGGGCCCGGCCAGCCGGCAGGGCTCGCCGCCGAGCTTGGGGACGGGCGCGGTGATCGGCTGCTCGGCCGGGCGCGGTGATCGGCTGCTCGGCCGGGCGCGGCGACAGCTGTCGGCGGGGGAGGAAGGCGGCGTCGTGCGGACCGGCGGCGGTGCCGGTCGGGAGCGGGATCATGCGGTGTCCTCGATGTCCTTGGTGCCCTTGGCGCCGTTGGTGTCCTCGGTGCCGGTGGTTTCCGCGGTGTCCTCCGCGGACGGGGTGGGGGCGGAGAGGGAGACGACGTCGAAGGTGAACGGTTCCTGGTGGCGCGGCTTGCGGCCCGGGGAGGCCGGCCGGCGCCGGGTGGCGGGTGCGCGGTGGAGGTGGAGCGCGTCGTGGCGGAGGCTGCCGCCGACGGGGTCGGGCACCGGCAGGCCCTCGGCGCGCAGCGCCTCGACCAGCTCGTGCGCCGACCAGCCGAGCAGGTCGATCCCGTGGTAGCCGACCGGGCAGGCGGGCCGGTCGTCGCTCGGGTTCCGGCCGATCATGACGCTGCCGAGGCGGTCGCGCTCGTCCGCGCAGAGGGTCACGGCGACCCCGGGCAGCTCGAAGGCCAGCGCCCAGCGGCAGCCGCAGACGAAGGTGCTCCGCACCCCGCCGGGCCGTTGTCCGTCGTGCAGCCGTTCGTCGTGCAACCGCTCGGCGTGCGGGGCGAGCAGCGCGCGCACCTCCGCCTCGGCGAGGCCGAAGCGGAGCTCGGGCAGCGGGGCGGGCAGCCGGACGCCGCGGCCGGGCAACAGGTCGATGGTCACCGGATCATGATTCCCGGTCGGGCGGGCGGGACCGGCGGCGGGGGGTGTGGGGCCGGCCGGGGCGGGGCGGACGAGGGACCGCACGACCGGGCCCGGCGGGTAGGCAGTCGGGCCCGGCGGGTGCACGGCCGCGCCCGGCGGGTCGGGTCGCCGGGCCGGGGGACGTAGCACCACCTGCGGGGTTCGGTTTTCCGAACCCCGGATTCGGGTGCCAGCACAATCGATCTCCCGGCCCCGGACGCCCACGATGGAGGGCATGAACGGGATGACGACAGCCGCCGCCACGGCGGCGGACGACGGGGTGGCGGGCGCGGCCCTGAGCGCGGCCGGGCTGCACCGGGAGTACGGGCGGGGCGCGGCGGCCGTGCGGGCGCTGCGCGGCGTCTCGGTGGGCTTCGCGCCGGGGACGTTCACGGCGGTGATGGGGCCGTCGGGCTCCGGCAAGACCACGCTGCTGCACTGCCTGGCCGGGATGGACCGGCCGACCGCGGGCAGCGTGCGCTGGGGCGCCACCGTGGTGTCCGGGCTGCCCGAACGGCGGCTGGCGGAGCTGCGCCGCACCCGGGTGGGGTTCGTGTTCCAGGCCTTCAACCTGATGCCCGCGATGACGGTCGCGCAGAACGTCGAGCTGCCCGGTCGGCTGGCCGGGCGGCCGCCGGAGCGGGCCCGGGTGCGCGAGGCGCTGGCCCGGGTCGGGCTGGCCGGGCGCGAGCGGCACCGGCCCGGGCAGCTGTCGGGCGGTCAGCAGCAGCGGGTGGCGATAGCCCGGGCGCTGGTCTCCCGGCCGGAGGTGCTCTTCGCCGACGAGCCGACCGGCGCGCTGGACCGGGCCACCGGGCAGGAGATCCTCGGCCTGCTGCGCGCGGGCGTCGACGCCGACGGGCAGACCTGCGTGATGGTCACCCACGACCCGGTCGCCGCCGGGTACGCGGACCGGGTGCTGCTGCTGGCCGACGGACTGCTGGTGGACGAGCTGACCAGGCCGACGGCCGCGCAGGTCGGCGAGCGGCTGAGCCGGTTGGGCGGGTGAGGGCGGTGAGCAGTCCCGTACTGAGCCTCTCGGTGGGGCAGATCCGCCGCCGTCCGGCTTCCTTCGCCGGGCTCGGGACGGCGCTGTTCCTCGCGGTGGCGGCGGTGACGCTGTTCGGCTCGCTGGTCGCCGCGCAGCTCACCGCGCCGGCCGCGGTGACGCGGGCGGCGGTGTCCGGCCCGGGCGTGGTGGTGATCGCCGGGGCGTTCGGTGAGATCGCCGTCCTGGTCGCGCTGTTCGTGGTGGTCAACGCGCTCGGCTTCACCCTGCGCCAGCAGCACCGCGATCTGGCGCTGCTGCGCACCGTCGCGGCGACACCCCGGCAGATACGCCGGGTGGTGCGCGCGCAGGTGGCGGCGACCACCCTGCTGGTGGCCGTGCCGGGCGGCCTGGTGGGCTTCCTCGCCGCCCGGGCCTTCCTCACCGCGCTCCAGCGGCGCGGCATGGCCGCACCCGGGCTGCGCATACCCGGGGCGCCGGTGCCGACGCTGGTCGGGCTCGCGGTGGCGCTGCTGGTCGGCCTGGCGGCCACCGCCGTGGCGGCCCGCCGGCTCACCCGGCCCGCCCCGGCCGTCGCGCTGACCGAGGGCGCGGGCGGGCCGGGACGGACGGGTGCGCCGAGGCTGCTGGCCGGGCTGGCGGTGCTCGCGGGCGGTGGGCTGCTGCTGCGGCTGGCGGCGAGCCGGCCGGCCGGGGAGCTGGACAAGGCGGGGCAGGCCGCACTGCTCGGCTCGCTGGTGCTGCTGGTCGCGGTCGGGCTGCTGGGGCCGGTGGCGGCGCGGGCCCTGGCGGCCGTGCTCGGTGCCCCGGCACGGGCGCTCGCGCCCCGGGCGGGCTGGCTGGCGGAGGCCAACCTGCGCGGCTACGCGGCCCGGCTCTCCTCGGCGGTGGTCCCGGTCGCGCTGCTGGTCGGGCTCTCCGGCACCATGCTGGTCCTGACCAGTACCGCCGAGCACGCGGCCCGGGCGACGGGGGCCGCGACCAGTGTCACCAAGGCGAGCGACGTCTGGCTGCGCGAGATGGAGCTCGGGCTGCTGGTCTGCTTCGCGGCGGTCTCCACGGTCAACACCCTGGTGGCGCTGACCGCCGACCGGCGCCGCGAGTTCGCGCTGCTGCGCCTGGTCGGGGCGACACGGCGGCAGCTGCTGCGGATGCTCTCCGTGGAGGCGGCCCTGACCACGGCGATCGGGGTGCTGCTGGGCGCGGCGGTGGCGGCCGCGGCCGCGGGGGCGTTCAGCCTGGCGGTGACGGGCTCGGCGGTGCCGGTGGTGCCGGTCGCGGCCTGCGCCCGGGTGGCGCTGGGGGCGGCGGTGCTCACGGTGCCGGGGATCGTGGGCACGGGGCTGTGGGCGGTCGGCGGCTCCGCGGTGGAGTCGACGGGCGGGGAACGGGGGTGAGCGGAGGGAGGTCGGGGTCGGTGTGATGGTTGTCCGATGGGTCCATGTGCACGGAGAGGCAGGTGGGTGCGGTGGTTCCGGTGGTGCCTGGTGGATGCTGGGGGCCGTTCGGTGGGTGAGTTCGGCGGGTGAGTGGTGAGGTGGACGGTGGCTGAGCGGCGGCGGTACCGGTCGGTGCGCGGTGGTGAGCTGGCCTTCGCGGTGCTCGGGTTGCCGCTCGGGGTGCTCGGCGGGGTGTACGCCCTCGCCGTCCTCTACGCGGGGGCGCTGCTCTCGCTCACCGTGCTGGGCCTGCCGTTCGTGGTGGCCGCGCTGCTCGGGGCGCGGAGGCTCGGCGGGCCGCACCGGTGGCTGGTCGGGCGGCTGCTCGGGGAGGAGGTGCCCGCACCACCGCCGGTGCCGCGCCCGTCCGGGGTGTTCGCCCGGGGCCGGGCGGTGCTGACCGATCCGGTGGCCTGGCGGACACTGCTCTACCTCCTGCTGCGGCTGCCCCTGGGCGTGCTCGGGTTCCTGGCCGCGGTCGGACTGCCGCTCGGCGGCGTCTGGCTGGCGGGCTTCCCGCTCTGGGTGCGGCTGATGGAGCCGGGCCCGCGGCCGGTCGGCCCGCTGGACCTGGGCGCGGTCCCGGCCGGCCTCGCGGTGCTGGCCGTCGTCCCAGCTGCGGTGCGGGCGCTCGGCGGAGCGAACCGTACGCTGGCCCGTGCCCTGCTCGGGCCGGTGCGCTCGCAGCTGCGGGTGCGTCAGCTGGAGAACGCCCGGGCCACCCTGCTGGCCGAGGGCACCGATCGGCTGCGGCGCCTGGAACGCGACCTGCACGACGGCACCCAGGCGCAGCTGGTCGCGCTCGCCATCACGCTGTCGCTGGCCGACGACGTACTGGCCGACGACGTACTGGCCGACGACGTGCAGGCCGAGGACGTGCGGGCGGACGCCACGCTGGCTCAGGGCGCTCCGGCGGACGGCCGTCCGGTCGGCGCGGGCGGGCCCGACCTCGGTCGGCTGCGCACCCTGATCGGCCGGGCCCGTGGGCAGACCGAGGACACCATCACCGGCCTGCGCCGGCTGACCCGGGGCATCCACCCGGTGGCGCTGGACGGCGGATTGGCCGAGGCCCTGCCGGGGCTGACCGCCACCTCCCCGGTCCCGGTCGACGTCCGGCTGGACCTGCGGGAGCGGCCGGAGGAGGTGATCGAGCGGGCGGTCTACTTCTGCGCGGCCGAACTGCTGACCAACGTGGCCAAGCACAGCGGCGCGAGCTCGGCGGAGCTGAGCGTGAGCGCGGCCGACGGGAGGGTCCGGCTGACCGTGCGGGACGACGGGCGCGGCGGCGCGGCGGTCGGCGCGGGCACCGGCCTCGCCGGCCTGGCCGAGCGGCTCGCGGCCGTGGACGGGACGCTCCGGGTGGACAGCCCGCCCGGCGGGCCGACGGTGGTCGGTGCCGAGCTGCCCGGGCGGCTCTGACGGGCGGTCGCGACCAGGGCCTGCGGGATCGCCCTCTCGGGGGCCGCTGCCTCCGGAGGTGCCTGCCCGGCAGGTGACTGCCCAGGCGGTGCCCGCTCAGGAGCTGCCGCTCTCCGCGAGGTAGGCGAGCACGGCCTTGACCCGCCGGTTGTCGGCGTCGGTCGCGGGCAGGTCGAACTTGCCGAACACGGCGGCCACGTGCTTCTCCACCGCCCGCTCCGAGACCACCAGCCGCGCGGCGATCGAGCGGTTGGAGTGCCCCTGCGCCATCAGCTCCAGCACCTCCCGCTCGCGCGGGGTGAGGGCGTCCACCCGGCTGCGCCGTCCGCCGTGCATCAGGCCGTTGACGATCTCCGGGTCCAGGGCCGTACCGCCCGTGGCGACCCGGTGCAGGGCGTCCACGAACTCGGAGGTCCGGGCCACCCGCTCCTTGAGCAGGTAGCCGATGCCGGCCGCGCCGTCGGCCAGCAGCCGGGCCGCCCAGGCGGTCTCGACGTGCTGGGAGAAGACCAGGATGCCGACGCCGGGCAGGGCGGCCCGGATCTCCACCGCCGCCCGGATGCCCTCGTCGGTGTGGGTGGGCGGCATCCGGATGTCCACCACCGCCACGTCGGGCCGGTGCTCGGTGACAGCGGCGATCAGCTCGGGCGCCGTCCCGGCGGTGGCGACCACCGCGCACCCACGGGCGGTGAGGAGTTCGACCATGCCGTCCCGGAGGATCACCGAGTCCTCGGCGAGGACGACGCGAAGCTGCTTGTCGATCATGCCGTCATTATCCGGGCCCGCCGCGCCCGAAAATCCTTCAGCCCAGACTGGACAGTTCAGACTGATGAAATTACCGTGGAGCCGTGACCGAGAAGCGAACCGCCCGTGCCGCCACCGCGGCCCGTCAAGCCCCGGCCGAGCCCGTCGGACCGGATGTCGAGGCGCTCGAACCCGCCGAGTCCGCGCAGCCCGACACCGCGGCGCTGGCCGCCCGCGAGCTGCGCGCCGTCTTCAGCCGGCTGCGCCGCACCCTCCGGGAGGCGAGCGGCACCAGCGACCTGACCCCCTCCCAGACCGCGGTGCTCAGTCGGCTGATCAACGACGGTCCGGCCTCCGCCAGCGCGCTGGCCGCCGCCGAGCGGGTCCGCCCGCAGTCGATGGCCGCCACCCTCGCCGCGCTGGACCAGCACGGACTGGTCGGCCGCCGCCCCGACCCCGAGGACGGCCGCCGCCAGGTGGTCAGCCTCACCGAGGCCGGGCTGGCCCACGTCGCCGACAGCCGCCAGGCCCGCCAGGAGTGGCTGACCCGGGCCATGGCGGAGCACTACACCGAGGCCGAGCGCGCCACCGTGCTGGAGGCGCTGGCCCTGATCGACCGGCTGAACCGGTGATGACCCGCCCGGCCGTCCTGCTGGCCAGGCTCCGGTACCGCCGTCAGCGGCCCGCCCCGGACGACGGGTTCAACCGTCGGCTGATCGCGCCGATGGTGCTCGGCTCGGTGCTCAACCCGATCAACTCGTCGATGATCGCGGTGGCCCTGGTACCGGTGGGCGCCGCCTTCGGTGCGCCGCCCGCCGAGACCGCCTGGCTGGTCACCGCGCTCTACCTGGCCACCGCCGTCGGCCAGCCGGTGATCGGGCGGCTGGTGGACACCCACGGCCCGCGCCGGCTCTACCTCGCCGGAACGGCCGTGGTCGGCCTCGCTGGACTGCTCGGCGCGCTCGCCCCCTCGCTCGGGCTGCTGATCGTCGCCCGGGTGCTGCTCGGGCTGGGCACCTCCGCGGCCTACCCCGCCGCGATGCACCTGACCCGCAGCGAGGCCGAGCGGACCGGGCGGTCCAGCCCGGCCGGGGTGCTGACGGTGCTGGCGGTCGCCAACCAGACCGTCGCGGTGGTCGGCCCCACCCTCGGCGGCCTGCTGATCGGCGTCGGTGGCTGGCGGACGGTCTTCGCCGTCAACGTCCCGCTGTCCCTGGCCTGCCTGGCGCTTGGCGCGGCCCGGCTGCCCGCCGCCCGCTCCGGCGCTGGGGCCCGAAGCGACCGTCCGGACCGGCTCGACCACGCCGGGATCGCCCTGTTCGCCGTCCTCCTGCTCGCCCTGATGCTGTTCCTGATGGAGCCCGACCCGGCGCGCTGGTACCTGCCGGTGCTGGCCGTCCTCGCGGCCGCCGCCTTCGCCGCCCGCGAGCGGCGGGCCCGCACCCCCTTCATCGACCTGCGCTCGCTCGCCGGCAACCGTCCGCTGATCGCCACCTACCTGCGCCAGGTGCTCGGCTACACCGCCGTCTACGCCTTCCTCTACGGCTACACCCAGTGGTTGGAGGAGGGGCGCGGCCTGTCCGCCGCCACCGCCGGGCTGGTGCTGCTGCCGCTCTCGCTGACCGCGCTCACGGTCGCCGGAGCCACCGGCCGCCGCCCGGGGGTGCGCGGCAAGCTGCTGGTCGGCTCCGCCTGCCAGATCGCGGCCTGTGCCGTCCTGCTGCTGGTGCACGCCGACAGCCCGGGCGCCCTGCTGATCGGCGTCGGCGTGCCGGCGGGAGTCGCGCAGGGCCTGATCGGGCTCGGCACCCAGACCGCCCTCTACCACCAGGCGGACCCGGCCACCATCGCCTCGGCGGCCGGACTGCTGCGCACCTTCATGTACCTCGGCGCCATGGCGGCCTCGGCCGCGAACGCCGCCTTCTTCCCGCACGGCGCCACCACGGGCGGGCTGCACCACCTCGCCCTGTTCATGCTCGGCGGCGCGGCCCTGCTCTTCCTCCTCACCCTGCCCGACCGTTCGCTCGGCCGCCTGGGAACGCCCCCGCAGCCCCGGTGACGACGGTCCGCTCGGCTCCGCCCGCCCGGGATCGTGTCCGAGCCGCGCCAGCACCTCCTCCCACCGACTGAGCTTGTTCCTCAACCTCGGTGGGCCGCCTGGGTGCGGCCGGTGCCGAGCGGGAGGCTGTTCGGATATTCGATCGTCGACCGGCAGGGCGGGTTGGCAGACTGCTCGTCATGAGCAACTCGCACGCGCAGGCAGTGCTGAGGACGACGGACATCGCCGAGGCACTGCGGGTAGTCGGGCAGCTGCTTGATCTCGCTGACACCAGGGAACTCGAAGTCGACTTCGAAGCGCGGGTCTCCACGGCCCACGAGCTGGAGCGGCTGACCGGAGTGATGCCGGATGCTGACTGGTACGCCTATGGGGCCGACCGGCACGGCTCGTCGCGTGAGGTTGACTCCCCGTCAGACTGCCTCCCGGTCTTCATGAGCAGATGGGGCATGGACCCGGAAGCCGTGGAGGCGTTCTTGGCGGCAGCAGGGAAGGCCCCCGCCATGGTGCGGTGGGATTTCACCGGCTGGCCTGAGGCTCCTGATGTCGGCCTCGGCCGCGGGGGCACCAGAGGCGCATACGTGACACTGTGTGTGAACGCCGACGACCTCCACCTTGAGGAGCCCTCGACGGACCACACGGTGTACGTCCACGTGAAACAGGTCGAATCCCGACGTGCGCCCTGGCTGGCAGCGCAGGTCGGCCTGCGGGTCATCGGCGAGTTGCAGATGGCACCGATGTGAGCCGGGTCGTTCTGCGACAGGGGCACGGCCTGCCGGTGACGAGGTTCCGAGATCCGCACGCCCGAGGCGGCCGACCGCTCGACCTGGATCGTCATCGGCGCCCACGCCCAGCTCCGTCTCGCCCGCCCACGTGCCGCAGACCTGCGCAGGCCCTGGGGGGAGCCTGCCGAGCCCGGCCGGCTCGCCCCGGCCCGCGTCCGGCGGGGGGCAGGAACATCCGCCTGACCACCGCGTCAGGGCTCGGCCCCGGGAAGGTCGGGCGGGCCGTGCGTGCGGTGGTCCGGCGGCCGTCCGGTCAGCGGTGGTTCGGGTGGGCGGTGAGCAGGGTGGTGAAGACCGGTTCGCCGTGCTGGTGGCCGGTGACGGTGATGGTGCGGGCGTCCGGGGCCTCGGCGGGGGTGTGCCGGGCGGTGACCGTGATGGGCGCGTCGTGTTCGGCGTACCGGTGGAAGGTGGTGGCCGCGGCGGTCGGTGTGACGGTGGCCGGGCTGCTCAGTGCGTTGGCCGCCTGGCGGGCCGCCTCCAGCAGCACCATGCCGGGGATGTGGTCATTGACGTGGTCGAAGAGGATCGGGTGCCGGAAGTCGGGGGTGAGGCGCCAGCTGCCGGGGGCGTTCGCCGGGGTCAGCACGACGTCGCAGGGGCGGAGCCGCCCGACCCGGGCCGGCGGGAGCGGTTCGGCGGTCACGATCGGGGCCACGGGGAGACCGGCGTCGTGGCGTCCCCGGCGCAGCCGCTGGTAGGTCGCGTCCGGGACGGTGGTGAAGCGGGCGTAGCCGGTGGCGGCCGGCTGCGGGCCCCGCCACACGACGGTGTCCAGGGTGAAGTCGACCGTGCTGCCGGAGCGGCGCGGCTGGGCGGCGAGCCGGCACTCCAGGGTGAGGTCGGTCGGGGCGGCGCCGATCAGCAGTTGGTGCGGCCGGGTGGTGTAGTCGAGGTTCCACATCATGAACTTGTGGTCGAGCGGTACGCCGAACCGGGTGTGGGCGAGGTAGAGCCCGGCCTGACGGATCGTTTCAGCAGCTTGGAGCGGATCGTGCCCGGTGCCGTCCGGGGTGCTGAAGAAGGTGTGCGCCCGGGGCCACTGCGCGGTGACGGCGAAGGTGGTGTCGGTCAGCTGCTCGCCGCCGGTGAGGAAGACCTCGGCGTGGCAGGCCCGGTGGACGTACTCCTTGGCGACGGTGCTGGTCAGTCGGGTCACCGGAGCTGCCGCTGCGGCCGGGCCGGGGATCGTCCCGGAGTCCGTGCCGGTGGCGAGGTCGGGGGCAGGCGTGCGGAAGGCAAGCAGAGTCATGGGGAGCGCTCCGATGGGCCGTGACGGGCGGGGTGGGCTGCTCAGGGCTCGTAAGATACGTACCTGCCGGTTTGGTTTTCAAGGAGCCAGAACAAAGCTTCTTCGGCGGCCCAGCGTGGTCGGGCGGGCACGGTGGGTGGAGGGCGGGCGCCGCCGGGCGGCCAGGCCTGCCGGGCCGACCTTCTTGACCTGCGGGAATCTTGACGGCTGGACTCGGCGCGTTCCGCGCTGTCGCAGCGTCGTCCGCTTGTGCGCGGGCTGGAAGTAGGAGCCGTTGTTCCGGTCATGACGGGAGGCGGTGAGATCTCGGCCATCTCCCCGACCCGTACCGTCCACGCGGTTTTGGTCTGCTCAAGGGCGGCCTCAGGTGGCCTGGGGCGCGGGGGCCGCCTTGGCCTCGGCGGGTAAGATACGGGGTGTTTGGTTTTGTTTGCCGAGCGTTTCGGGTGGGGGGTTGCGATGGTGCGACAGGAACGGGCGATCCGGACGCGTCGGCTGATCCTGGAGGCGGCGGCGTCGGTCTTCGACGAGCACGGGTACGAGGGGGCGACCATCGGTGAGGTGGTGGCCCGCGCGGGGGTGACCCGTGGCGCGGTGTACTTCCACTTCGCCTCCAAGCGGGAGCTCGCGCAGGGGGTCGTGGAGGAGCAGTTCGGCCGGGACGAGATCCCCGAACGGCACTGCAAGCTCCAGGAGTTCGTGGACCTCGGGATGGTGGTCGCCCATCTCATGCCGCGCGACCCGGTGTTGAGCGCGGGCGCGCGGCTCTCCCTCGGCCAGGACGTGTTCGGCGACGTCAGCGGCGGCGCGGCGCCCGGCTGGATCCAGCGGGCCGAGACCGTGCTGGAAACGGCCGGCCGGCGCGGCGAACTGCTGCCCCAGGTGGTGCCCGCCGAGACGGCGTGGCTGGTCACCGGGGCCTGGACGGGGGTGCAGATCCAGTCCCAGAAGATGTCCGGCCGGGCGGACCTGGAGCGCCGGGTCGCCCTGCTGTACCAGCACGTGATGCCCAGTGTCGCGGTGCCCGGGGTGCTGGCCACGCTCGACCTCGCGGTGGACCGGGGCGCCCGGGTGGTCGCGGAGCTGGCGGCGGCCCGAGCGGCGGAGGACGGTGCGGACGCCCCGGCCGGGGGCGGCGCGGCACAGGTCTGTCCGGCCTGATTCCCGGGCGAGGCGGCTCGAGGTCGGACGGGTGGTCCGGTGGACCGTCCCTGCCGAGATCCGCCACAAAACAAACAGTTGAGTCGGTTTGGTTTTGGCAGACCGTCTGTCCTGTTTCCGGGCGGGCAGGCGGACGGTTCGGCTGAACCGCGCCCGCGCCGGGGAAGCGCCCGGCAGCGGCGGAACCGGTGGTCAGTCGGCGACCACGCCGGTGTTCTGGCAGGCGTGCAGGAGCCACCGTCCGTCGTCCTGCCTGGTCATGACGTACAGCGGCGCGCCCTCCGAGTCGCCCTCCGGCGAGCGGTAGACCTGGCGGACCTTGACGGCGGCCACGTCGGGGCGGAGGAACCGGATGTGCACCGGCTCGTAGGTGACCTCGCCGTCCCAGGTCGCGGCGGGCAGGACGGTCCGGGTGAACTCGGCGATGGCGTCCAGGCCGAGGAGCACCTTGCCGTGGGCGGTGGTCCAGATCGCCTCGGGGTGGAACAGGGCGAGGAACGCGTCCGGGTCCTTGGCACGCTGGGAGCGCTCGACGGCGGCGACGACCCGCTCGATGGCCGAGACGTCCGCCTGCCGGGTGTCGGGGTGGTCGGTGCCTGTGGGCTCGCCGGTGCTGGGCAGGTCGGCGGTGGCTTCGGTGTTCATGTGGATCACTCTGGTACCTCAAGTGGCCTTGAGGTCAAGCCCGTCGGGGCGGTTCGGCGCGCAGCGCCAGGTAGTCGTCCAGGCGGGCCGAGGCGGTGAGCATCGCCAGGCCCCGGGCGGTGAGGCGCTGCTGCCAGCCGTCGAGCGCGGTGGCCGGCTCGCCGGTGCCGCCCGCCGTGCGGATCTGCCGCAGCACGGTGGCGATGCGGTCCAGTCGGTAGCCGCCCCGGCGGAGCAGGTGGGCGAGTTCGGCGTCGCGGACGTCCGCCGGGAGGTAGCGGCGGTGGCCGGTGGCGCGGTCCCGGGTGGGGGTGAGGATGCCGGCGGCCTCCCAGGCGCGCACGGTCGCGGGGGTGACGCCGAGCCGGTGCGCGACCTCGCCGACGGAGCGGGGGCCGGGTAGTGCGGGGAGGCCGGTTCCGGGCGCGGCGCCGTCGGTCAGCCGGCCGACGGCCGCGCGGACGGTGGCGAGCGTCTCCCGGTCGCGCAGCGACTGGACGTGGCCCCGGTCGAGTGCGGCGAGGGCGTCGTCGAGCCGGTCGGCGTGGACGGCGGTCATCACCGCGCCGGCGGTGGCGTGTCCGTACGCCGGGACGAGAGCCAGGTAGGCGCGCAGCGCGACCGCGTGCAGCTCGGTGTAGATCCGGTACCCGGTGGGCGTGCGTGCCGCGAGCGGGAGGCAGCCGTCGCGCTCGTAGTTGCGGATCGCCTGGGTCGAGATGCCGTGCTCGCGCGCGAGGTCGGCGGGGCGCATGGTCGTCTCCCGTTCCGGGCCGGGTGGGCGTTCGGAGCCGGCCGATCGTTCGAGGCGGTTTGAAGCTTTCGGTCACCGCTGAGCAGAAGCAGAGCGGTAGCGCAGCAAAAAGTCTCAACCGTTCTTTCAAGGATACGCTTGAGGTTCATGAACCAGGACATGCATGACTTCGTCACCCCCGCGTGCGAGCTGCTGGGCCTCGGCGAGCCGACGCACCAGGAACCGGCGTTCGGGTGGGTCCGCAACGAGCTGTTCGCCCGGCTGGTCGACCGGGGCTTCCGGTCGATCGCGCTGGAGACCGACCGGGTGGCCGCGTTCGCCGTGGACGCCTACGTCCGGGAGGGGGCCGGCACCCTCGACGCGGCGATGGGGGAGGGCTTCACCCACGGCTTCGGGGGCCTCGCACCCAACCGCCGACTCGTCGCCTGGATGCGGGAGTTCAACCGGGAACGGCCGCCCGGTGAGCGGCTGGCCTTCCACGGCTTCGACATCCCGACCGAGAACTACAGCGCCCCCAGCCCGCGCCGCTACCTCGAACACGCCCGCGACTACCTGGGGCTCGACCTCGACGTCGCCGGTGCGGCGGGCGAGGACGAGCGCTGGAGCCGTACGGAGGCGGTGCTGGACCCGGCCCGGTCGCCGGGTGACACCGCCGACGCCGCGCGGCTGCGCTGCCTCGCCGACGACCTCCTCCTCCAACTCCACATGCGGGCACCGGAACTGATCGCCTCGACCTCCTCCGCCGCGTGGTTCGAGGCCCGCGCCCGACTGGCCGCCGGGACCGGACTGCTGCGCTACCACGCGCAGTCGGCGGTCCGGGGCCGTAGCCGGAGCGCCCGGATCAGCGCCCTGCTCGGCGTGCGGGACGCGCTGATGGCGCAGAACCTCCTGGACATCCGCGAGGTCGAGGCCCGGCGCGGACCGACCCTGGTCTTCTCCCACAACCGGCACCTGCAACGGAACCCGAGCGCCTGGGCGATGGGTGAGCTGGACTGCCGCTGGACCGGCGCGGGCCACATCGTGGGCACGCTGCTGGGCGAGCGGTACGTCTTCGTCGCCGGGAGCCTGGGGCGCAGCGAGGCGCTGGGCCTGGCCGAGCCGGCGCCGGGGACGTACGAGGCCCGCCTGCAGGGACGCGGCGCGGCCTGGGAGTTGATCGACTCCGCGTTGCCGGAGGACGCCCGGACGCGGACCGACACCGTCCCGCGGCAGGGCTACTTCCCGCTCGACCGGGAGGTGCTCGACGGCGCGGCCGGGCTGCTGCACATCGCCGACGGCGCGGCGGTGCCGGCCGGGGCCTGAACGCTCCCCGGAGTCCGAGCGGGGGACTGGTCGGCCGCCGGCCCCGGGGCGCCCGCCGGCCCCGGGTAGGCCCGCCGCAGGTGGGCCACCAGCGCGGCGGTCGGCGGCGAGGCGGGCTGCCCGGTCGGCCAGGCCAGCGCGATCCGCACCCGGGGGACGGGGCCGGTGAGCGGGCGCACCCGCAGGCCCGGCACCGGGCCCGGGTCCGGCAGGACGGCCACGCCCAGGCCGTGGTGGCGGCGCTCAACCCGGGCACCGACCTCGACGAGCTCGCCCAACTGCGGCGGTGCGGCCGCCTCGACGCCGACCGCCGATCCGACACCGGCCTCGGCCAGGGCGCGCTCCAGCGCGGTGCGCATGCCGGTGCCGCGCGGGGTGCTCACCAGGGCGTGCCCGGCCAGCGCGGCGACCGGGAGCGCGTCGCGGCCCCGGTCGGCTCCACCGGATCCGCCGCCCGGGCCCGCGCCGTCCGCGAGCGGATGCCCCGGCGCGCAGGCCGCGAACAGCGGGACCTCCAGCACGGTGTGCAGCGCGAGCCCGGTCAGCGCCGACCAGCCGTCGTCGCCCTCCTGCCCGCTCGCGGGGGCGGGCAGGCCGACCACGGCGAGGTCGAGTCGGCCCTCGCGCAGGGCGGTGAGCATCCGCGCGGTGGTGGCCTCGGTGAGCGAGAAGTCGATGCCGGGGTGCTCCTGGCGGAACGCGGCGAGCGTGGTGGCGAGGCCGGGGAGGGTCCCCAGTTCGGACGGCGGGGTCAGCGCCGCCCCGGCGACCATGCCCAACCGGACGTGTCCGCGCCGCAGCCCGCCGAACTCCTGCGCCGTGCGGCGGGCCGCGGCCGTGGCGGCGAGCGCCGCCCGGGCGTGCGGCAGCACGGCCTCACCGACCGGGGTGAGCCGTACGGTGCGCCCCGAGCGGTCGAGCAGCCGGTGGCCCAGCTCCCGCTCCAACTGCCGGATCTGCGAACTCACCCCGGGCTGGGTCAGGTGCAGCAGCTGCGCGGCCCGGGTGAAGCTGCCCTGCTGGGCGACGGTGACGAAGTACTGGAGCTGCCGCAGTTCCATAACTCCTGATCATAGGTGCCAGAACATCCCGCTCTTGGACGGGCGTACGGTTCCGGCCGCAGGCTGGGCGCATGGACACCGCACCGTACGACCAGGACACCGGGCAGGCCGGATGGCTCCGCGCGCAGATCGCGGCCGAGCGCCGCGAACTCGCCGGGGTGCTCGCCTCCCTCACCCCGGAGCAGTGGAACGCGCCGTCGCTGTGCGGGGGTTGGCGGGTCCGCGAGGTGGCCGCGCACATGAGCACCGGCTTCCGGATCCCGACGGCGCGCACGCTCCTCGAACTCGCCAGGTCGGGTGGCAACGTCCACCGCATGGCCGACCGGATCGCCCGTCGCGACGCCGCCGTCATGACCGAGCGCGAACTCGCCGCCGCCCTGGCCGACCACGCCGACCACCCCTGGCGCCCGCCGGTCGGCGGCCGGATCGCGGCCCTCGCCCACGACGCCGTCCACGGTCTCGACATCACGGTGGCGCTCGGTCTGCCCGCCCGGCTGCCGGTGGCGCGGACGACGGCGCTGCTGGCCGGTGTCACACCGGGCTCGCTGCGGTTCTTCGGGGCACGGGTGGGCGGAGTCCGGCTGGAGGCGACGGACGCCGACTGGTCCTACGGGCACGGTCCGCTCGCCGTGCAGGGCCGGGCGGAGCACCTGCTGCTGGTGACGTACGGGCGCCGGGTCCCGGCAGGGCTGCTGGCGGGGCCCGGCGCGGAACGGTTCAGCGCGGGAGCGTAACGGCGGGTGCGTAACGCCGGGTGCGCAACGTCGGACGGATGCGCGACGCGCCACCGACGTCCTACCGCCGGTCGGTGGCGGCCCTGTGCGCACGGACCGCCCTGGGCGGACGCGGACTCCGGTCGGTCACCCGACCGCCTTCTCGGCGAACGCGTCCGGCACGGAAGCCAGGCGGCGCCTGCGCCTGGGCATGCCGAGGGTCGGGTGCGAGGTGGCCCACAGCGATATCCCGAGGATGCCCACCTTGATCCGGGCGGCCTTCCGGCCGCCCACGTACCCCGGCTTCGCCTGCGCCTCGTCGTCGACCATCTGCAGGATCCCGTCCCGGCGCCCGAGGCTGATGTGGTTGTACGTGTAGCGCAGCTTGGTCCTCGCGATCCGGCGGCCGGTCAGGCGTCCGACGATCGCCTCGACGGCCTGCACGCCGGTGTAGCCGGCCGAGGCGCAGGACATCGGCAGCGGCCGGCCGTTGTCGCCGACGGCGTGGGCGCTGTCGCCGACCGCGTAGACGTTCGGGTGCGAGACCGACCGCATGGTGCGGTCGACGACGATCCGGCCGTTCTCGGTGACCTCCAGCCCGCCGGCGGCGGCGATGGGGGCGACGGCGAACCCGGCCGTCCACGCGGTCGCGTCGGACGCCAGGGCGGTGCCGTCCGCGCACAGCACCCGTGTCGCCTCGACGGCCTCGACGCCGGTGCGCTCCAGGACGGTGATGCCCAGCCGGTCGCAGGCCCGGCGCAGGTGGCCGCGGGCCCCGGCGGAAAGGCGGGCGCCCAGCTCGCCGCGGGCGACCAGCGCCACCGACAGGCCGGGCCGGGACTCGGCGATCTCGGTGGCGGCCTCGATGCCGGTCAACCCGTCGCCGACGACCACCACGTGCCCGCCTCCGCCCCGCCGGTCCAGGCCGTCCAGGCGCTCGCGCAGGCGCAGCGCCGAAGGCCGGGCGGCGACGTCGAAGGCGTGCTCGGCCACGCCGGGGACGCCGTGGTCGGCACCGTGGCTGCCGAGCGCGTAGACCAGCGTGTCGTAGCCGAGCTCGCCGTATCCGAACTCGCCGTCGCCGTCGCCGGTTTCGTCGCCGGCACCGGCTTCGTTGCCGTCGCCGGCTTCGCCGTCGGCCCCGGCGAGCGCGTCGGCCCCGGCGAGGGCGACGACCTGGCGCTCGGGGTCGACGGCGGTGACACGGGCCAGCCGCAGCCGGATCCCCGTGCCCGCGAAGACCTCGGCGAGCGGCGGAGCCTCGATCGGCTGGCCGGCCGCGAGCTGGTGCAGCCGCAGCCGCTGGACGAAGTCCGGTACGGCGTTGACCACGGTGATCTCGGTGTCCGCCGGGGACAGCCGGTGGGCCAGGTTCCCGGCCACGTAGGCCCCGGCGTAGCCGGCGCCGAGGACGACGATGCGGTGCTTCACGGGATGCTCCTGTCGGTTCGTTCGCTACCGGTGGGTTGGGCGGGACGGCGCCCCGTTCACTGACGGGCCCGCATGGGGCGTGCGTGCAGGCCGCCTGCCAGGCAGAGCACCGCACCGAGCGCGATCCAGGCGGCCAGGACGGCGACGGCGGAGGCGGCGCCGCGGCCGTCGAAGAAGGCGGTCGATCGCAGCAGTCGGCCACCGGCCCCCGGGGGCAGCAGCTGCCCGAGCGTGCCGGACCGGCCCGGCAGCATCTCGGGTGCGGTCGCCGCGCCCGAGAGCGGGTTGCCGACGAGCACCATGGCGACGGCGCCGATTCCGATGCCGAGGAATCCGAGGAGGGACTCCAGGCCGAGGACGGTCAGGGCGGTGGCCGCGATGCCCAGCGCGACGGCTCCGGCGTTGGCCGGGTAGGACCCGCTCAGCGAGCCGAGCCAGAACTGCAGGATCGCGGCCACGGCCAGGCCGCCGGTCGCGGCGAAGGCGAGTGCCCCGGCGACCCGGCGGACGGTGCCGCGCACGAACCTGGTCAGCAGCACCGCGGACAGCAGGCCGCCCATGACCAGTGGCAGGGCGGCTGCGGCCAGGCCGGCGCCGCGCGGGTCGTCGGCGTCCGGTGTCCCCCTGGTCCTGGCCCCTCCTCGAACGGTCGGGCTCGGTCCGGTGTTCATCGCAGGGTGAGGGGGGTCTCGGCGGCGAGGCGGGTCAGCTTCCGCGGGTTGCGGACGAAGTAGAGGCCGGTGATGCGGGCGTCCTCGACCCGCAGCGCGATGACGCCGTCGAACTCGCCGTCCACGTGCAGGGCCAGTGCGGGGCTGCCGTTGACCATGGTCGCCTCGACGGTGAGCGCGACGTCGTTCCTGGTGAGGCCGCCGACGATGAAGCGGGCCACCTTGTCGGCGCCGACGATCGGCCGGGGCGAGGCCTGCTTGATGCCGCCTCCGTCGCTGATGGCCACGATGTCGGGGGCGAGCACGTCGAGCAGGCCCTGCAGGTCCCGGGTCTCGAGCGCGCGCCGGAACGCCGCGGCGGCGGCCTCGGCCTGGCGTGCGGTCACCGAGCGACGCGGACGGCGGGCTTCGACGTGGCGGCGGGCGCGGTGGGCGATCTGGTGCACGGCGGCGGGTGTCCTGTCGAGCGCGGTCGCGATCTCCTCGTAGCCGATCCCGAACGCCTCGCGCAGCACGAACACCGCCCGTTCGGTCGGGCTCAAGGTCTCGAGCACGAGCATCAGCGCCATCGACACGCTCTCGGCGAGTTCGACGTCGGCGGCCACGTCCGGGGCGGTGAGGAGCGGCTCCGGCAGCCAGACGCCCAGGTACGCCTCCCTGCGGCGCTTCACCGACCGCAGCCGGTTGAGCGCCTGGCGCGTGGTGATCCGTACCAGGTAGGCGCGGGGGTCGTGGACGTGCGCCGCGTCGACCCTCACCCAGCGCAACCAGGTCTCCTGCAGCACGTCGTCGGCGTCGGCCCCCGACCCGAGCATCTCGTAGGCGACGGTGAACAGCAGGTTGCGGTGGGCGACGAACGTCTCCGTCGCCTCGACGGCGCCGCGGTCGCCGCTGACGGGCCCGGCCGCCTCGCCGCCGGTCCGCCGCCGCCCACCGGGTTCCGTGGTGGTGTCCATGGGGTCCTCTCCTGTTCCTGCAGGGGCTCGACCACAAGACACCGCACCGACGGCGATCCTGACATGCTGTGAGGCAGATTACCCGCCGGGCCCGGTCCGCTGGACGTGCTGCCGTGCTCCCGGCCATGGCGGAGCCGCGCGGCGGGCGAGCGCCGCCGCGCGGTTCCTGCGGGCCTCGGGCGGGTCAGTCGGCCGCGAGGTCGCGCTTGAGGATCTTGCCGGTGGCGGTCATCGGCAGCGACGGGCGGAACTCGACCAGCCGGGGGTACTTGTGGCCCGCGAGGTTCCGCCGGCTCCAGGCCACGAGCTCCTGCTCGGTGACGGTCGCGCCGGGCCGGCGGACGACGTACGCCTTCACCTCCTCGCCGTGGCTCGGGTGCGGGACGCCGACCACAGCGGCCAGGCTGATGTCCGGGTGGGTGTGCAGCACCTCCTCGACCTCGCGGGGGTAGACGTTGAAGCCGCCGCGGACGATCAGGTCCTTGGTGCGGTCGATGATCGAGAGGTAGCCGTCGGCGTCGCGGCGGCCGATGTCACCGGTGCGGAACCAGCCGTGCCCGTCGATCGCCTCCGCCGTCGCCTCCGGGTGGTGGAGGTACCCCCGCATGACGTTGTGGCCGCGGACCTGGAGCTCGCCGGGCTCGTCGACGTCCGCCTCGGTGCCGTCGGGGCGGGTGACCCGGACCTCGACCCCCCACACCGGCAGGCCGATCGAGCCCACCTTGCGCGGGCGGCCGATCCGGTTGAAGGAGACCAGCGGGCTGGTCTCGGACAGGCCGTAGCCCTCCAGGATCGGCACGCCGAACCGCTCCTCGAAGCCCTTCAGCACCTCCAACGGCAGCGCCGATCCGCCGGAGATGCACAGCCGCAGCGCCGCCGCGATCGCGGCCAGGTCGAACCGTTCCGCGTTCTCGCAGGTCAGCAGCGCCCAGAACATCGTCGGCACCCCGGCGAACACGCCGACCCCCTCGCGCTCCATCAGCTCCAGGGCCGTCGCCGCGTCGAAGCGGCTCATCAGCACCAGGGTCGCGCCGGAGGCGAAGCCCGCGTTCAGCTGGACGGTCTGGCCGAAGGCGTGGAACAGCGGCAGCGCCACCAGGTGGACGTCGTGCGGGGCGGCGTCGCAGATCCGGTTGCCCACCAGCGCGTTCTGGACCATGTTGCTGTGTGTCAGCTCCGCGCCCTTGGGGCGGCCCGTCGTGCCGCTGGTGTAGAGGACGACGGCGGTGTCCGTCTCGTCGGTCCGCACGGTGTCGAACTCGGCGGGCAGGCCGCGGGTGAAGTCCGCCAGGGTCGCCTCGCCGCACTCCGTGGGGCCCGGGGTGCTCGCGGTGTTCGCAGTGCCAGCAGCGCCAGCGGTGCCAGCGGTGCCCGCGGTGCCCGCGGTGCCCGCGGTGAGCAGGACGAAGTGCTCGCAGGCCGGTGCGGACGCGAAGGCCGCCCGGCCGGTCTCCGCCATCGGCAGCTGCTCGGTGCCCTCGAAGCAGAAGTACGCCCGCGCCCCGGAGTCCGCCAGGTGGTAGGCGATCTCCCGCTCGGTGAGCAGCACGTTCAGCGGGACGACCGTCGCCCCGGCCTTGAGGATGCCGTAGTACACGACCGGGAACAGCGGCAGGTTGGGACAGCTCAGCGCGACCCGGTCGCCGCGGCCGATGCCGCGCGCCGCCAGCGCCGCCGCGACCCGGCGTGCCCCGGCGTCGACCTGGGCGTACGTCAGCCGGGTGTCACCCAGCACCACGGCCGCGCGATCGGGCAGCTCGCGGGCGGTGGTTTCGAGCAGGACAGCGAGGTTGAGCACGGTTGTTCTCCTGGGGGGTGCGTGGTCAGCCGCGCAGGGCGGAGGCGAAGATCGCCGGCAGCGCGGACCAGCGGGGGTCGGCGGCGAAGTCGGCCAGCAGACGGCCGGTGGTGGCCGCCGTCCGGTTGCCGACGAACCACGGGGGCTTGGGGGAGAGGGCGGGTTCGCCGTGCAGGAGGGAGCGCGGCGCCGGGCGGAACGGGCCCCGGACGACGGTGCGTTCCGGGCCGTCCAGGAGCAGGGCGTTGTGCACGACGCCGATGCCGCTCTGGACGTCGTCGAGCGTGTGGCCGGGGAAGGCACCCCAGGTGGCGGTCGCGGTGAGGTAGCCGACGCCGGTCCAGGCGTTCAACGCGACGGTGCCGTAGCGCAGTTCGGCGATCGCCTCGTCGAGGGCAGGGCCGAGGCGGGAGATCGTGCGCGGGTGCGCGACGAGGTTCACGCCGAGCGTGCCGGTGAACCGGTCGTTCGCGGTGCGCACCGCCTTGTCGAGGAACTGCCGTGGACCGCCGGGGAGTTCGAGGACGGCGAGGACCGGGGCGAAGTACTCGGTGGTCAACGCCGGGCCCGGGTCGGCCGGATCGAGGTTCCCGATCAACACCCGTCCACCGGCGAGGTGTTCGGCTCCCGGGTAGGAGTCGAGCGCCTGCGCCACGCGGCCGTCGCTGCCCGGGTAGTACGGCGGGCGGGCCGGGGCCTCGGACAGCGCCCGGCGCAGGTGGGCCAGGAAGCGGTCCTTCTGCGGCCAGTCGGCGCCGACCACGACCACCTGGCCGGCCACGCAGTTGTAGCCGCCGTTGTGCAGCTTCTGGGTGGCGAGGTGCTCGGCCTGGAAGCGGAGGTCCGCCTCGGACCAGTGGCCGGGGACCACGACGGTCGGCGACACCCCGCCGAGTTCGCTGGTGACGGGCTTGTCGAGCAGCGGCTCGCCGGCCCGCTTGCGGGCGGCGCCCTCCTCGCCGGTGCCGAAGACGATCGCGTCGTGGGTCGCCGCGCTGCCGGTCAGGTGCACGTGGGAGACCTTCGGGTGGTGCACCAGGTGCGCGCCGGCCTCGGCCCCGCCGGTCAGGATCCGCACCGCCCCGAACTCGACCAGCGGGGCGAGCACCTTGCCGAAGACGTCCAGCAGGCCGTCGGTGACCGGGTTGAGCTTCAGGGCCACCACCCGGTTGTGGGCGTACAGCTCGTACAGCACGTCCAGGATCGGGATCGAGGTGACGTTCCCCGCGCCGAGCACGACGCCGACGCCGCCGCCGACGCCGCCGGGCCCGGTCGGGTGGCGCTGGCCCAGGCCCGCCCGGGCGCGCACCCGCTCCTCGGTGACGCCGGGCGGCATCCACACCTCGGCGCTGAAACCGTTCAGCAGCAGCCGGTCGTAGACGCCGTGCGGCAGGACGCGGACCGTGACCCGCCCGCCGGGCGCCCGGCCGAACGCGTACCCGTCGACGGGGCTGCGGCCCGCCTCCAGGGCCGCGACGCTCGCCGCCAGCGCGGCCGTGCCCGTCAGCACCGGGTACGGGCCGGTGATCCACTCCTCGCCGGCCAGCGGGCTGCCCTCCGGCAC